>NZ_RJVR01000306.1 GCF_003999195.1 Streptomyces soli | reverse complement strand
CAGGCCGATCGCGAACTCCTCGGCGCCCTTGGCGCTGGAGGGGTCCAGCCCGGCCTGGCGCGCCTGCTCGTCATCGAGGAGCACCGACACCGCGGCGGCGCCGGCGTTGCCGGTGCACGAGCCGAGCGCGTCGACGTCCTTCGCCCCGGCGGCGACCGCCGAGACGGCGATGCCCTGCGCGAGAAGGTCTTCCTGGTCCAGGACCGGGATGCGCGGGGCGTGCGCGGCAGGCTTGAGGACGGCGCCACGGTGCTCGTGGAGCCACTCCAACGAGCGGGCGTCGAGGACCTGGTGGCGGCCCAGCCTGGTGTGGTGCGCGTAGCGGTGGGTGAGGGTTCCGTGAGTCAGAGGCACGTCCGGTGCCGTTTCTCCCCCGCGCCGGACGAATAGGCGATGCTGCGGCGCAGGCCCGTTACGGGCCTACGCCCATCTTGGTGGACAGCCACAGCTGCAGCAGCATCAGCAGCGGGCCGATGACCGCCGACACCAGCCACTTGCGGGTGTTCGCCGCCTGCTGCTGGTCGGCCTCACGGGCGCGGGCCGCGGCCGCCTGCGCTTCCTCCATGGCCACGATCCGCTGGTTCACCAGGCGCTGGTCGGCCTGGTACACGTCCTTGGTGACCATCTGCTCGAAGCGGGTGCTCATCGCGGCGAGGTCGCCGCGCAGGTCGTCGCGGAGCTGCTTGATGCCGTCGCTCTGGTCTTCGCGTAGCTGCTGCAGTGCGCGGTGCAGCTCCCACAGGGTGGGCTCGGCGCTCGGCGGCTGCGTCACCGCGCACTCCTCAAGTTGGCGTGCCCCGCGCCGCTCACGATCCTACGGGCACGGGGCGACGCCACGTCAGCTCAGACAGTTGGCCGGCGGCGGCTCGTTGCCACTTAACGGCGACGGTGATGTGGACGCCGAGGGTGCGGGCGAGGATCGCGGCGGGCAGTTCGGTGGCGCGCTGGAACAGTGCGGTGGAGCGGGTTTCGGCGAGCCGGATGCCGAGCTTGCGGAGGCGTTCGCCCGACTTCGGAGGCACCAACCCTAGCCCTCCCAGGCAATGCACGGGCCCTGATGGAGCAGCCCGGGCTCGTTGTTCCCGAAGGTGATGACGGGCACCGTGGGGAGGCGTTCGAGGCGGTGATGTCAAGCCAGAGGCCGTCGTCGGGGTCCGGCATGCATAGGCTGCCGGTGACGCGCACGACGCTGCCGGGCTGCAACTCCGTGAGGACGACGCGGGCCTGGTCGGGGTCGTTGACGGCGCAGGGGTGGACCGGTTCCGTGGCCGCCTCCACGGGGGGAAGACGACCAGCCGCAGGCGGGCTGTGCTGCTCTGGGCGTCGCCCGGGACGATCTCCTGGAGCAGCGCCCCGCCCAGCAGATACCGGTCCCCGGACAGGAAGAACATCCCCATCGTCGCCCCGGCCCCGATGTACGCGAAGACACCCCACCCATCAGCGGCTTCTTTCGACCCGTACGGTCCGCCACCGCTCCGGCCAGCGGCATCACGAAGACGGACAGCAGCACGGAGGCGGAGATCGCGTACGCGAAGTACGACCCGGCGCGGACTGGTATGCCCAGGGGGTGGACATAGCCGTCGGCGTCGGCCGCGGCCTTGGCGACGGTGGTCAGATACGGCCCCAGGAAGACCGTGATCACGCTGGCGGAGAAGACCGAGTTCGCCCAGTCGTAGAAGTACCAGCCGTGCTGCTCCCGCCGCCGCTCGCGGGCACCGGCGACGTTCGGAGCCGCTTCCTCGGTGCCGGCTCTGTCCCGTGCCTCGCTCGTGTCCACCCGTTGCCACCCCGCCGTCACGCGTGCCGATGTGACCGGCCATGATGCCACCGATTACCCGCCGGTACATGGCTGCCCCCGGGCGCCTTACGGCGGCCCGGGGGCAGGGCGGTCAGAGCTGGATCGCGGAGGTCCGCAACGATCAGACCTGGCCGCCGTTCATGCGGCGACGGCGCACCAGGTAGATGCCGCCGCCCGCGGCGGCCGCGAGCAGCCCGCTGCCGATCGCGGTCTCCATGGTGTTCAGGCCACCAGCCGAGCCACCCAAACCGGTGCGCGGGCTGCCGGTCGGCGTGCTGCCCACCGCCGAGCCAGCCAAGGTGCCGCAGTTGGCATTGCCGAGGCCGCCCAACTCGCCGCCGAGGCCGCCCCCCTGGTCGCCGCGGAAGCCGTGCTCGGCGTGGAAGTGCTCGCGGAAGCCTTGCTCGCCGTGGAAGCCGTCCTCGCGGTGGTTGGCCCCAAACTGATTGTCGTGACGGCCGCCACCCCCGCCCCAGCCACCGTCGTCGTGCTTCCAGTTGCTGCCGCCGTCCTGCCCGCCGTCCTGCCCGCCGTCCCACGAGTCGACGGTGTTCTTGCTGTCGGAGGAGCCGGCTGCGGAGCTGCTCTGGTCGTCCAGAGTCTGGTCCTGGTTGTCCCGGTTGCCCGGGGCGGTCATTTCTTGCTTCTGCTGGTCACGACGGTCAAGGTTGTCACGGCCGTTGTCACGGCCGTTGTCACGGCCGTTGTCCCGGCTGTTGTCCCGGCTGTTCTCGCGGCCGAAGTGGTTGTCCTGCCGCCCGTGATCGGTGAGGTCCTCCCGCCTCTCGTCGTCCCTCCAGGTGTAGGGCCTGCCGCCCCACGAGCCGCCGTCGCACGGGTCGAAGCGGCCGGGGAGCGTGCCGCCGGAGTGGTGTTCATAGAAGTGGTGGTCTCTGAAGTTGTTGTTGTGGTTGCTGTTGAAGTTGTTGTTGTGGTTGTGGTTGTGGTTGTTGTTGTGGTTGCTGTTGTGGTTGTGGTTGTTGTCGTTGTCGTTGTTGTTGTCGTTGTTGCGAATGACGGTGAGAAACGCTGAGTTGCTCCCGGGGGCGTCCTCGCAGACGAGGTTCACCGTGTGCTGTCCCCGGGTGGCGTCTTCCGAGACAGTGAAGGTGCGAATCTGATTGGTCTGATCGAAATTCACCTGGGCGTTGAGGGCGTCACCGGAGACTGATCCCCTGAGGCAATCCGTCGCGAAAGCCACGCTGTCGCCGGCTTCAGCCCGATTCGGGGTGAGGGTGAATGTGGGCGCCGCGAAGGCATAGGTGGCCGGAAGCATCACGGCGGTCGTGGTGAGCACCGCCCCTGCCAGAATGCGTGCAACACGCATGAGTTGAACCTCCTTGTGGACGGGGCAGGTGGGATTGCTTCCCTCGAGACGAACTGCGACCGCGTCCTTGTGATCCATTGCGCGGGCGCCCTGGCCGTCCCGCATTTCGGGAAGAGCTCCTCCGTACACCCGAACGGACCATCGGATTTGCCCGGGCGACCACATAACACCAGGTCGCAGCGGGTGCGGCCGCTCCGTAGGAAGCGTTTAAAGATCGCGGTCGAACGGGTGACGCGCCATCAGGGACGACCCGACGTGTCGTCAGGAGTCGGTGTCCCGGACAGCTGCCGCGACAACGTCCGCGTACAGCCGCGCGCCTGACGGACGCGGATGGATCCGGTCGCTCCACAAGCCCTCTGGGTAGCGGGAGATGGCCGTGGACCAGTCCGCCAGCACCGCCACGTCCTGGTGCCGCCCAACGCCTCGCGTGAGGGCCGTGTTGACGCGGGACTCCCAGGAGCGGGGGACATGCACGTTGACGAAGACCACGGCCCGCCCGGACCCCGCGATGCGCAGGATCCGCTCAAGGGTGCGGGGGGTGAAATCGCCGTTCGTACCGAGCCCCACCACCACGACCCGCCGCAGTCTTCCGGCCGCCGCCAGACGCGCCAACTGCTCTGGCGCAGAAGACATTTGACGTCCCACCACGGCATCCACGTAGATGCCCGGGAACCGGCTCTCCAGGGCGGCCGCCGAGGCCAGCATCACCGAGTCGCCGACAGCGGTGACGTCGCCCCCGCTCAGCGATGCGACCCGCTGTGGCGCGGCCGAGGACGCAGGCGCAGCCGGCGAAGAGCCGGAAGACGGCGCAGGGGGAGTCGGCCGCACCGCGATGGCCCGCCGGCCGGCCGCGATCTGGGCCTCCAGGCCGCCCCCGGACGGCGCCCGCGACACGCCGACGTAGGCCGTGCCGAGCACGGCCAGACCGGTCATCGCCGCACCCAGCACCAGCCGTGGCCGCCGCGCCCCCGCCGCCCGTACGCGCCCGCTCACCCGTTCGGCCCAGGCGCGCACCCCCAGTCGCAGCAGCGGCTCCTCCAGCGCCCGGTACGACACCGCCGCCAGGCCCACCGGCACCACCAGCGAGACCAGCCTGCCGGAGGCCGAATCGGCCACCCCGTCCGCCGCGTTGGTCAGGCAGGCGAGCACTGGCCAGTGCCACAGGTAGACGCCGTACGAGCGGCGCCCCAGCCACACCAGCGGCGCCCACCCCAGCGCGCGGGCGACGGTACCCGGCGTACAGGCCGCCACCGTCAGCGCGGCGGCGGCGAGGCAGACGCCCACCAGGCCGCCCCGGTACAGGAAGGCACCGTTCCCGTCGGCGAGGACCGCCGTGAGGGCCAGCCCTGCAAGACCGGCCGCCCCCAGCGCGTCGATGGCCCGGACGTACTCCGGCCGGCGCAGCGTGCCGGCCCGGGTGAGCGGCAGTACCAGCGCCACGGCGGCGCCGAGCAGCAGGCCGCCGCCGTGCGTGTCGGTGCCGTAGTACACCCGGGAGGGCTCGGAGCCGGGCTCGTACAGCAGCGCCATCGCCGTGAAGGACGCCAGGGCCAGCATCGCTGCGCATGCCGCCTGCGCCCGCTGGCGGCGAAGGAGGCCCATCACGACCCACAGCAGCAGCGGCCAGCCCAGATAGAACTGCTCCTCCACTGACAGCGACCACAGATGCTGGAGCACCGGGACCGCACCGAACTGGGCGAAGTACATGTCGTGTTGGGCCAGCTGCCACCAGTTGCTGCGGTAGGTCAGCGCCGCGGCCACCGCCCCCCGCAGGCCGTCCCAGGCGTCCCCGCCGGTGAGGGTGGCCGCGCAGGCGGTGACCGCGAGCACCAGCCACAGCAGCGGCAGCAGGCGCAGGGCCCGCCGCTTCCAGAAGGCGCCGAGGCGAATCCGGCCCGACCGCCAGTGGTCGGCGGCTAGCAGACTGGTGATCAGGTACCCGCTGATGACGAAGAAGAGATCGACACCGAGAAAGCCGCCCCGCAGCCATGGCGCGTGCACGTGATAGACGACAACGGCCGCCACGGCCAGCGCCCGCAACCCGTCCAGCCCACGGACGCGCCGGTATTCAGTGCTCATCGGTCCACGGTCGTCCACGGTCGTCCCCGGCCGCTCGCGACCCACGCGGGTCTGCTCCGATTGCCCAAGGCCTGTTACCCGCGTTCACCTGATCGGGTGGTGCCCCGTTCGCCACCTCTGATCGCGGACTGTCGCTGTCGCCCTTATCGTCGTATATGACGGACTATCATCTAATGTCGGACTGGCCGTAGCTGAAGGACAGTAAGGACAGCGATGCAGCGTTCTCCCGGGGGCCACCCTCCCGTACCGCCACGGCATGCGCTCCGCAGTACGCCCAGAGCGCGGCAGCGGCCTCCGGTCCGGTTCACCCGCCGGGGCCGCCGGGTCGTGATGGTGGCGGTGGGATCGGTGGTGCTGACCGGCGTGGTGTTGATGGTCGACGGCCTTGACGGCTCCGGCGGCCCGCCTCAGCCCACCGCCGCGTCGGCCGCCCTCTCGGGCGGCGCGGAGGGCGGCGGGACCAAGGAGGCGGTGCCGCCGCTGCCCGACGCGCAGCCCATGCGCATCCGCATCCCCAAGGTCAGCATCGACGCGCCCCTGATGAACGTCTCCCTCGACAAGCAGAAGACCATCGAGGCCCCGCCACCCCAGTACAAGAACCTCGGCGCTTGGTACAAGGGCTCCGCGTCACCCGGCGCCAAGGGCACAGCGATCGTCGTCGGCCACGTCGACAACGAGAGCGGCCCCGCCGTCTTCTACGGCCTGGGAGCGCTCAAGAAGGGCGCCAGGATCGAGGTGTCCCGCGCCGACGGCACCACCGCGATCTTCACGATCTACGGCATCGAGGTCTTCGCCAAGAAGGACTTCCCCGCCAAACGCGTCTACGGCGACACGGCCCGCCCCGAACTGCGGGTCATCACCTGCGGCGGCACCTACACCAAGGCAGGCGGCTACTCGGGCAACGTCGTCGTCTTCGCCCGCATGACCGGACACAAGTGACGGTTCCGCCATCGCGAAGACCCGAAGGAAGAACTGGGCCAGCGGCCCGATCGCCAGCGCGTACGCCACCGTCCCGACCCCGACCGACCCGCCCAGCGCGAAACCGCCCACGAGCACCGTCACCTCGATCCCGGTACGCACCAGCCTGACCGAGCGGCCCGTGCGCGCGTGCAGCCCCGTCATCAGGCCGTCGCGTGGGCCGGGCCCGAAGCGCGCCGTGATGTAGAGGCCGGTGGCCACACCGCTGAGCACGATCGCTGCGGCCAGCAGCGGGACCCGTACCGCCAGCGCGTGCGGCTGCGGAACGAACCGCATCGTGGCGTCCAGGGAAAGCCCGACCACGAAGACGTTCGACACCGTCCCCAGCCCCGGGCGCTGCCGCAGCGGCCACCACAGCAGCAGCACCGCCGCACCCACGACGACGGAGACAATCCCGATGCTCAGCCCGGTGTGCTTCGACACCCCCTGGTGCAGCACGTCCCACGGATCCAGTCCCAGCCCCGCGCGCACCTGCAGAGCGGCGCCCGCGCCGTACAACACCAGCCCTACGTAGAGATGTATGACCCGGCGTCCCATGCGGTGCCCTGTGCGCGACGTCGATTGGCCCTGCATGGCGAACCCCCACTGGTCATTGCGGCGACGATCGTGCCACCCTGTGGCCTGTAGGCACTCCCCGGCCATGGCCAATTCGCGGAAGGTGGACTGGAAGCGATGTCTGAGTGGACCGCATCCGTGGGGGCCCCGCACCTCGCCCGGCTTCTCGAGCCGAGGCCGTCGCGTGCCGCCGGCCGTCGCATGCCCGCCTACCGCAGCCTCGCCGACGGCATCCGGGTCCTGGTGCTGGAGGGTCGGATCCCCGTCGCGGCGCGGCTGCCCGCCGAGCGCGAACTGGCGCTCGCCCTCGGCATCAGCCGCACGACCGCCGCCGCCGCGTACGAGGCGCTGCGCGCCGGGGGCTTCGCCCGCTCCCGGCGCGGCGCCGGCACCTGGACCGCCGTCCCGCAGGGCCACGGTCTGCCGACCCGGAGCATGGAGCCGCTGCCCCCGGACGCCGCGGGCACCGTCATCGACCTCGGTAACGCCGCCCTCCCGGCCCCCGAGCCCTGGCTCTCGCGTGCCATGCAGGGGGCCCTGGCCGACCTGCCGGCCTACTCCGCCACCCACGGCGACTTCCCGGCCGGCCTCCCCGTCCTCCGCGCGGCCATCGCCGAGCGCTACACCGCCCGAGGCATCCCGACCCGGCCCGAGCAGATCATGGTCACCACCGGTGCGATGGGCGCCATCGCCGCCGCCGCCCGCCGCCTGACCACCCCCGGCGAGCGCGTAGCCGTCGAGTCTCCGAGCTATGCCAACGTCCTGGAACTGCTACGCGAGAGCGGCTCACGCATCGTCCCGGTCGCCCTGCGCGAGCGGCTCGCCGGCTGGGACCTCGACGCCTGGCAGCGCGTCCTGCGCGACGCCGTGCCGCGCATGGCCTACGTCATGCCCGACTTCCACAACCCCACGGGCACCCTCATCGACGACGACCAGCGCCGCGCCCTGGTCGAGAGCGCCCGCGCCGCCGGCACCGTCATCATCACCGACGAGAGCATGGCCGAACTCGCCCTGGAGTCGGAGGACACCCCACCGCGCCGGATGGCCGCCTTCGACCGTGGCGGCACGGTCATCAGCGTCGGCTCGGCCAGCAAGGCCATCTGGGCCGGTCTGCGCATCGGCTGGGTCCGCGCCGCCCCCGACGTCGTACGCCGCCTGGTCAGCGCCCGCGCCTACCTCGACCTCGGCTCCCCGGTCGTCGACCAGCTCGCCGTCGCCTGGCTGCTGCGCACCGGCGCCTGGGACGAGGCCGTCGCCACCCGCCGTGCCCGGGCCCGCGAATACCGCGACGACCTCGTCGCCGCCCTCCGCGACCAGCTGCCCGAGTGGGACTTCTCCGTCCCCTCGGGCGGCATGACCATGTGGGTCCGCACCGGCGACGTCTCCGGCTCCCGCCTCGCCGTCGCCGGCGAACGCCTCGGCGTCCGAGTCCCCTCCGGCCCCCGCTTCGGCATCGACGGCGCCTTCGAGTCCTACGTACGCCTCCCCTTCACCGTCGGCGGAGCCGTGGCCCGCGACGCGGTCTCCCGTCTGGCGGCTGCGGCCCAGGCCGTGCGGCACGGCGGCGGCACGGAGGGAGAGGGCGCGGGCCTGTTCGTGGCGTGACGTCAGCCCGCCGAACAGCCCGTCCGGCGTTCGAGGATGCAGCCACTCAGTGCTCCAGCTTGAGGTCGGCCCGGCCCCGCACCCGCTCCTCGGGCGCCGCCACCTCAATGATCTCCTCGGCCGCCGGAGCCGTCCCGGAAGCCGTCGTGGCCGGCAGGAGCGCAAGCACCGCCTGCCGGTCCGCCTCGCTGGTCTCCTCGTCGTACGGATCCGGCGTCGCCGGCACCTGGAGCCGCAGCACCGGCCCCGACCCGAGCCGTACGTACCCGCGCCCGGCCGGCACCGTTGCCGCCGAGGTCGTGCACTGCGGAGCCCCGAGCACCAGCCGCGTCTCCTCGGCCGAGACCGCGCCGAGCACGACCCTCGCCCTGGTGTGGGCGACGATCACGCCGCACAGGGCCTCCGCCGAGTCGAGCGAGTCCGCGACCGCCACCGTCACCCCGGCCGCCCGGCCGTGCCGCAGGGGCACGTCGAGCAGTTCCTGCGGGTCCTTCCGGCCTTCGGCATGGGCGAGCTGGGTGAGCGCGGTCGGCCGGTCCGCCAGGATCCACAGCGGACGGCGGGTGTCCTCGGGGGCGGGCCGTCCCGCCTGGCGGGCGCGGTTGACGGCGATGAGCCGCCGCTCGGTCTCGTGCGCGGCCCACTCCAGGGTGGCCAGCGTGCCCGCGAGGCCGCTCTCCACGGCCAGGACGCCCGGCCGCCCGATGAGGCACGCGTACTCGCCCGTGCCGCTGCCGTCGATCACCAGGATGTCGCCGTGCGCCAGCGCCTGCAGGGCGATGGAGCGCAGCAGCGTGGTCGTGCCGGTGCCGGGCCGGCCGAGGGCCAGCAGATGCGGTTCGCCTGAACGCGGGCCGGTGCGCCAGACGACCGGGGGAGCGTCGCGGAGTCCGTCGCCGTCGGCCACCGGCACGGCGCGCTGGACGGCGTCGGGGTCGGTGAAGCCGAGCACCGTCTCGCCGGGGGACATCACGAAGTGCTGGGCGGCGATGCCGGTGGACAGCGGCGGCAGCGCGGTGAGGGTGAGGCGGTTCTCCTCCTCGTCCCAGTCGAAGCGGTACTCGCGGCCCCGGCCGGCCTTCGCGTGCAGCACCTGCTCGACCCGGACCCTCGACTCGGCCTCGCCGTCGGTGAAGTACGCCGGGTACCGCAGGTGCAGCCGGACCAGCCGGCCGTCCTCGAACTCGTACGAGGCGAAGGCTTCCTGCCAGTCACCGTCGTGGCTGTACAGGGGGCTGGGGTCGCCGGGGTCGGACAGATACGGCACCAGCGCGTCGTACAGCGACTTGAGCCGGGCGGTCTCGGCGTCGCTGGGCCCGGTCGGCTCCGGGGTGCGGTCGCGGCCCATCCAGGCGGCCGAGCTCATCAGCGCGATCAGTGCCAGGTAGGGGCCGTACGGGAACAGCACGACGACCAGGCCGATGGCGGCCAGGAGCAGCAGCGCGGGACCGCGCCGGTCCTTGGGGGTCCGGGTCCACCAGCCCCGCAGCCAGCCGAGCTGGCGGCGCAGCCCCCGCAGGATGACCAGCAGCGGGTGGAGCACGTCGGTCGCGCTGTCAGCCGTCGTACGCGCGAAGTCGCGTCCTTTGGCCAGCGAGGGGCGGCCACCGTCGACGAGGCGGCCTACCGAGGGGCGGCTGCCGTTGAGAATGCCCGGGAGGGGACGCCTGGCCACGTGGTGCTCCAGAGGTTCGTTACGGGACGGGCCCGGAGCGGCAGAAGCGCGCCGGGCCCAGGGGTCTGGCCGTACGGGACGACCTGGCTACAACTTGATCCCGCCCAGCAGGCTCGCCAGGCTGGCTCCGCCGGCCTTGATGCTCGGGGCGATGGCGGAGCCCGCGAGATAGAAGCCGAAGAGAGCGCAGATGATCGCGTGGGACGCCTTGAGTCCGTCCTTGCGGAAGAACAGGAAGACGATGATGCCGAGCAGGACGACGCCTGAAATGGACAGGATCATGGGGGTTACTCCTGTGTGATGGGGACTGTCACCATGAGTCCTTCCATGCTCACAGAAAGTAATAGATTATGGAAAGCGGCAAACGGGTGATTTGTAGAATATTTCGCCCAAGCGGCTGCTTTGCCGTGCTCCGTCAGGATCATCGCCGCACCGGGCCGCCCTCATGCGGACCGTCGCGCCGACGGAGCAGCGAAGTCGCCCGAACGGGTGATCATCCCCGCTAATCTGCCGCCATGGCCCCCTTAACGGAGCACGAACTGGCACAGATCAACATCGCCCGCCTCAAGGCCCCACTGGACTCTCCACAGCTCGCCGAATTCGTCGCCGGCCTCGACCCGGTGAACGCCGTCGCCGACGCGGCCGAGGGCTTCGTCTGGCGCCTCCAGAGCGACGAGGGCAACGCCACCGACATCGGCGTCTTCGGTGACGAATGGCTGATTGTCAACATGTCGGTATGGCGGGACGTCGACTCGCTGAAGGCCTTCATGTACGACGGCCTCCACCGCGACCTGCTGCGCCGCCGGCGTGAGTGGTTCGAGCGCCTCCACGAGGCCGTCACCGCCCTGTGGTGGGTGCCGGCCGGACACCGCCCCTCCGTCGCCGAGGCCGAACAGCGGCTGCTCCACCTGCGGAAACACGGCGCCACCCCGCACGCCTTCACCCTGCGGGAGATCCACCTCGTAGGGTAGAAGCAGCGGCAGTACAGACCCCCGACGCCCCTGGAGCGAGGAACGATGAGCGAGCCGACACACGACACAGAGCCCGCGCACGACCCCGAGCTGCTGCAGCTCGCCGCCAAGGTCTTCGACCTCGCCCGGCAGGGCGGCACCGACACCCTCGCCGCCTACGTCGACGCCGGCGTGCCGGTCAACCTCACCAACGACAAGGGCGATTCGCTGCTGATGCTCGCGGCTTACCACGGCCACGCCGACGCCGTCACCGCCCTCCTGCAGCGCGGCGCCGACCCCAACCGCGCCAACGACCGAGGTCAGACCCCCCTCGCCGGCGCCGTCTTCAAGGGCGAGGACGCCGTCATCCAGGCCCTCGTCGACGGCGGCGCCGACCCCACCGCCGGCACCCCCTCCGCCGTTGACACCGCCCGCATGTTCGGCAAGGACGAACTGCTCAAGCTCTTCGGCGCCGCATGACGGGCAACGGCGCGGAACCCCTGCGCATCGGCATCCTGGGAGCCGCCCGCATCGCAGAGCGCGCCGTCGTGGACCCCGCCCGCACGACCGGACACCGCATCGTGGCCGTCGCTGCCCGTGACCGCGGCCGCGCGGAGGCCCTCGCCGAGGCGCACGGCGTCGAGCACCTACGGGACTCGTACGCCGAGGTCATCGAGGACCCGGCGGTCGAGGTGGTCTACAACCCGCTGGCCAACAGCCTGCACGGGCCGTGGAACCTCGCCGCGGGCTTCGAACCAAGGCCGCCCATGTCGCATTGACGGATCAGCTGACGGATCAGAAGCCGCCGCCTCCGCCCCCGTCACCGAAGCCCCCGCCGAAACCTCCGTCGAATCCGCCGCCGTCCCCGAATCCGCCGTCAAAACCGCCGCTGCCGCCGTCGTAGCCGTCCCCGCCGTACCCGTAGCCATAGCCGCCGCCGAGCGAACCGCCCAGCAGCGTCCCCGCCAGCAGCCCCGGCAGGAACATCGAGCCATACGACCCGAAGTAGCCGCCCGCCCACGGTGCGTACGCCTGGCCCGCCTCCCAGTACGGGCGGCGCTCCCCGCCCACCGGCACCGTGCGCACCGCCGGGTCGGCGCCGTCAGCCAGGCGTGCCGTGTCGGCCGCGCACACCGGCACCGTGCGCGGCGTGCCGCCTTCGGGTGCCCACTCGGCGTCCTGCACCGACGGGCCGTGCCGGGGGTCGAAGAAGCACGGCGGGCGCCGCTCGGGCAGCGGAAGCCCCTTGCGCCGGGCGTCGAGGACCGCGAGGGCGAAGCGGCCCTCCTCCAGGGCCTGACTCACCCCGCGTACGTCCTCCGGGCGCCGGGCGGCGGCCGAGCGTGCCTTCGCCGTCTCATAGGCGTCCAGCGCGCGGCCGTAGTCCTCCAGCATCTCGGGCGTCGCCTCAGGGTCGGAGGGCACGAAGTCCAGCCGGTCCAGGGTCTCCCCGTAGGCGGTGATGTCCTCCTCAACCGCCCCTCGCACCTGCTCCAGTTCGGCCCGCTCCCGCTCCTGGCGGCGCCCGGTGTTCCTGCGTACGAGCAGCAGTCCGCCCCCGCCGAGCAGCACCACCACGGCGCCCAGTGCGATCAACGAGCCCACGCCGCCCACGCCGCCCACGCCGCCCGTGCCGTGCGACTGCCGGCTGCCCTGGTCCGAGCCGCCATTGCCGGCCGACGCCGCCACATCCGCCACGAAGCCGTCCAGGATCGCCGAGGGGTCTCCCGGGTGGGCCCGCAGATTCCGCTGGGCCAGCGCCTGGGCCGTGCTGCCCGGAAACACCGAGCTGTCCGAGGCCGCGCCGAAGTGAGAGCCCAGCGACACGGCGTACACGCCCGGACGGCCCACCGCTGATCGCAGCCGGTCGAAGACCTTGTTGCCGCCATAGGCCGGGTCGTCCGGGAGGACGGCGACGTAGATGGGGACTCCGGTGTCGCGGATGCGCTGCGCCAGATCGTGGGCCTGGGTGGAGGACAGCTTTCCGGAAGCGGCCGGGTCGACGTAGACCGGGCTGGTGCGCAGCGCCTTCGCGACCGTCTCGATGCTCGTCGCGGCATGGGCAGAGCCGGAGGTGAACAGCGCGGCCACCAGCACCAGCACGGTCGCGGCCACGACAAGCACAGCCCTCCGCGTCCCCTGCGCGATCACCGACATACCGGTCATGTACCCAGATTTCACCATGCCAGTGCGGTCAGAGGCTCGCGGCCCATCGGCCGGCGGTTGAACCTGCCGGTGACCAGCATTTCTCGGGACGAGGCCGATGGCCACTTCGGCCTCCTCGGCGCCATCGTCTCGATGGACAGCCCGGCCTCCAGCGCCTGACCCAGAAGCAGTTGGGCTGGCAGTCCACGCAGCCCGGGCTGATCGCGGACCTGGAGAAGGGCCACTACTTCACCGAGCAGTGATCACCAGTTTGCGGCAGCCGCACATGCGGGCGGCCGCCGTAAGCCAGTCAATCGTCTCGGGAACATCACCATGATCCAGCGCCGGTATCGCCATCCCGGTCGCGAGCGTCGGGATGACCACAGGGTGCTGCGCGGGATCCTGTTCGTGCTCTACACCGGCATCCGGTGGAGTTCCTACCGCAGGAGCTGGGCTATGGCTCAGGCATGACCTGCTGGGGCGATTGGGTGACTGGCACGACGCGGGGTCTGGCAGTGTCTGCACGAGGTGCTGCCGAGCTACGCGCCGCTGGCTTCCGGACGTCTCCCGAGCGGCCGGTCGACGGCTCGGATCTGCGCGCGATGCCCGTCGTGGTGGGCTTGTCCAGGTTGAGATGGCATCGTGTGCACCTGTTACGTCGCCCTAGAGCTCACCGTCGTGAACTGAGGCAGGCGCGCCATGATGGCCCGGATGTCGGCGTCATCCGAGACGCCCTGGAAGTCGTGGCGCGGCGTGTAGGGCGCTTCGAGCGCGTGGATCTCCTCGTCGCTCAGCTTGATCGCGAGCGAGGCGACCGCGTTGTCGATCTGCTGCGTCGTGCTCGTCCCGACGAGGGGGGCGGTGACGACCGGCTTGCTGTGCAGCCAGGCGAGGGCGACTTGTGCGCGCCCGACGCCCCGAGCATCCGCGATGCGTCCGACGGCGTCGACGATGTCGTGGTCGGATGCTTCGGTCAGTGGCGTGTACAGCATGTCGGCGAACCCGTCGTTGCTGCTTCGCGCGGTCGACTTCGCGTCTGTCCACGCGCGGGCGAGGCGCCCCCGGGCCAGCGGGCTCCAGACGATCGTGCCGACGCCCTCGTCGAGGCACAGCGGGATCATCTCGCGCTCTTCCTCGCGGGCGAGCAGGTTGTAGTGGTCCTGCATTGACACGAAGCGGGCCCAGCCGTGCTCGCGTTGGAGGTGCAGCGCCTTCGCGAACTCCCAGGCCGGCATCGACGAGGCGCCGAGGTAGCGGACCTTGCCGGCCTTGACCAGGTCGTGGAGCGCCTCGAGGGTCTCCTCGAGCGGGGTCGAATGATCGTTGCGGTGGATCTGGTACAGGTCGATGTAGTCGGTGCCGAGGCGCTTGAGCGAATGGTCGACCTCGGTCATGATCGCCTTGCGGCTCAGGCCCTTGCCGTTCGGGCCCGAGCGCATCGGATTCCGCAGCTTGGTCGCGATCACGACGTCGTCGCGGTTCGCGAAGTCCCGCAGCGCGCGGCCGAGGATCTCCTCACTAGAGCCCTGCGAGTAGATGTTCGCCGTGTCGAAGAAGTTGATTCCCTGCTCAACGGCGTGCTTGATGAGCGGGCGGCTCTCTTCCTCACCGAGCGACCAGAGCGGGTGGCCGCGGCCGGGCTCGCCGTAGGTCATCGCGCCGATCGCTATCGGCGAGACATCAAGGCCCGTGGTGCCGAGCTTGACGTAGTCCACGATGGTCTTCTCCTGTTAGGGGTGTGGGATTACGGAGGATTCTGCACGATAAAGTCAAAATTGCCGCGAATGCGCCATAGCAAGCCCGGACGTCGGATCAGCTCATCCCGGCTAGTCAGAACACGCGGTCAGCCGCGAACGCTGCAGTCACGACATCATCAGATGCCTACCGTCGTCTTGCCGCGTGCGCCGCCCGCGGTGATCCGCGCCAGTGCTTCGGGAACCTCGTCCAGCGTGACGGTCTGCTGGATGGGGACCGTGATCCTCCCCGACGCGGCCTTGGCGGTGATCCGGTCGAGTAGGTCTGGCTTGTCCTGCATCACGAAGTGGATTACGGTGATCCGTTCGGAGGCGAGCAGCTCTGGTGTCGCGGTGAAGGTCGCTGACACAGCCGTGCCGCCGTCGCGCACGAGTCCGGCGTATTCACTGAAGCGGGCCTGGTCGCGGGTGAGGTCCAGGAGGGCGTCTATCCCGTCGGGATGGGTCTTGCGGACCTGCTCGGCTATGCCGTCGGCCGTGTAGTCGATCGTCTGAGCGGCGCCGAGTTGCTGGATCCACCGGTCGGCGTCGGGCCGGGCGGTCGCGATGACTTCCGCGCCGCAGGCGGCCGCTAGCTGGACGGCGAAAACGCCCACCCCGCCGGTGGCACCCACGATCAGGACCGACTGCCCGGCCTGCGGGCCGATGGCGTCGACAGCGCCGAGCGCGGTCATGCCCGCGGTCGGCAGCGCCGCCGCGATTTCGGCGGGCATGCCGTCCGGGACACGCTGGAGCGCCCCGCTGTCCGGGAATTCCGTTACTACGGCGTACTCAGCGAACGTGCCGTTGCCCAAGGGTGCGCGGAAGAACTGACCGTGCACGGTGTCGCCGGGCTTGAGTCCGCGCACTGCTTCCCCTGCCTTCGCTACGCGGCCCGTGCCGTCCACGCCCAGGACGAGTGGGTACACCTGCGGCATACGGTCCAACAGGCCCTCGGCGATCCCCACGTCGATCGGGTTCACCGACGCCGCCGCCAGTTTGACCAGGATTTCTCCTGGCGCCGGGCGGGGGACGGGGAGCTCCATCAGTTCGGGCGTGTCACCGGTCTTGCGCACCGCGATAGCACGCATGGCTCATCTCCTGTTCTTCGGCTGGTCTACTGCCTCGCCCCGGCCGCACTGACTGTGCCGGGCGCCGGCGGATGGTGGCTCCCAGTCAACTGGGCGCGGCGGAGGACCTGAAGGACCGATCCGATCACCGTTGATACCCTGTGAGTATGAAAGAGTTGGAGGTGCGCCAGCTCCGGTATTTCGTCGCGGTCGCGGAAGAGCTGCACTTCGGGCGCGCGGCCGAGCGGCTTGATATGGCGCAGCCGCCGCTGTCCCGCGCGGTCCGGGAGCTGGAGCGCCAGCTCGGTGTGCTGTTGCTCAAGCGCACCACGCGCCAGGTCACGCTCACGCCAGCCGGGAGAGTCCTGCTGCAGGACGCCCGGACCGCGCTCGACGCGATCAGCGCCGCTGGCCGGCGGGCCCGGCACGCCGGCGAGACCACGCCGCGGCTGCGGCTCGCGCTCAAGGCTGACATCGACGGCGGCCTGCTGCCGCGGATCCTCGACGCGTATGCCGGGGAGGAAGCAGCCCTGCCGGTCGAGCTGGTGCTCGGCCCGTTCGGCGAGCAGGCGCAGGCGGTGCGCGACGGCCGTGCCGACGCCGGGCTGCTGCTCAGCCCCTTCGATGACCGCGGCCTGGACTACGAGCCGCTGGTCACCGAGCCGTTCCTGGTCGCCATGGCGGCTGCCGACCCGCTGGCTGCCCAGCCGTGCCTGCGCCTGGCCGACCTGGCAGGCCGGAGCCTTCCCGGCGGATCTCCCGCGGACCAGGGCGTCGCTCCCGGCGCGCACGGCTCTGCCGGGGCACGCGACCATCAGCCCAGCCCAGCCGGGAACGACGCGCCCGCGGCGAGCGAAGCGCGAAGCGCCTCGGACTTGCCAGAGATCTTCAGGCTCGTCGAGCTTGGCAGCATGGTCTGCTTCTTCCCCGCCTCGGTCGCCTGGCGGTATCCGCGGCCCGAGATCGCCTACCGGCCGGTCAGCGACCTGGAGCCAGCCACCCTGGCCGTGGCGTGGTCGCAGGCCTCGCACTCGGCAGCCGTCGCCGCCTTCGTCCGTGCGGCCGTCACGGTCGCGGCCGCCGCCCAGCCAGAAGCAGGAAACACCACAAACGGCAGCTAACCTCATCGCTCAGGGCCCCGGTGTTCTGCGTGGATGTCCTGCTTCGTCATGAGGGTCTGGACGGTCTCCGGTGTAATTGATGATCAAGGAAGAGACATCAAGTGACTGACACCGAGACCGAGCCTGTGGGTGCCGACGATCAGGCGGCACCGTTGTGGGAGGCCCCGGCGGTCGGCAGAAGCTGATCGACCAGTTCGTCGAGCAGGCCCGGAGTAAGGGGCTGCAGTTGACTGGTGAGGGCGGCTGCTGCAGCAGCTGACCAAGACGGTTCTGGAGTCCGCTCTAGAGGGCGAGATCACCGACCATCTCGGCTATGACAAGCACGATCCGGCGGGCAAGGACGGCGGCGACAGCCGTAACGGCACCAGGTCCAAGACGGTGCTGACCGATATCGGCCCGGTCGAGATCGACGTGCCCCGCGATCGGGAGGGCTCCTGCGAGCCGGCCATCATCAAGAAGCGGCAGCGGCGGCTGACCGGGGTCGGCGAGGTCTGGCCCCGAACCGTTGTACAAATATGTGTGGTTCACCTGCTGCGGGCATCGTTCAGGTACGCGGCCCGCCAGGAGCCACCTGTCGGCGACCTGGACTGCGGCGGGTGCTCCGAGTCGGGAGCCCTCGGCGGCGGGGCAGTGGCTCGCGAGCCACTGGCTGTGCGAGCTGGGGACGACCCGGTCCCGGTTGCCGTGCAGGAAGAGGACCGGTGCGAGCTCTGCGGCGGCGCGCTCCACGAGTGCCCGTACGTCTCGCAGCAGGGCGTTGTAGGTCTGCGTGTCAGCATGAAGGTGCAGGTGGGAGCTGCCTTGCGGCTTCTTTGTCTGCGAGAGGGTGTTATGGGGTCTATACCTGTTTTGCTCTTGGGGTTGGGTGAGGTTCGCTGGTCGCGGGTTTTGTAGCTGGTGCTACGGGTGGGGCTGGGCGAACAGGCCGGGCAGGGTCTGTCCGGCCGCCTGGCCCGAGCCACGTAGGCTGGCTCGAATAGCTGTCCGCCAGCTGTCCACGGACAGCGGTCCGCAGACCGGGAAGGCCGTCGATGTTCGCCCTGCACGCTGTGTGGAGAGCGGACCGCCGCCTGGCACTGTGGGCCGAGGACTCCCTGCTGCCGCCCGACGGGTATGCCTGCGCCCCGGAGACCGTTGCCCAGCTTCTGGGCGGCACAGGGCCCGGCCTGGAGTGGCTGATGACCAAGGCCGCCGAGGACGTGACCACCCTGCTCCTGCCGACGCAGAACGGCGCGCCCCTGCTGTCCCCCGAACTTGGCCGCGCCGTCCAGGGCCCGCGCGCGGCGGTGACCCTCGCCCCGTGGCGGGTGCCCTCGCTGCTCCTCGAACCCGGTGAGGCGGCGCAGCTTCTCGGCGAGCTGTATGCCCCCGGGAAGCCGTTCCTGCCCACCCAGCTGCCCGCCGAGGGTCCGGTCGACGTACCGTACGGCGCTTCGCTGCGCTGGCTCACCGCCATCCATGACCTGGCCTGGCGGTTGGTCGGACGCGGCCAGGTGCTGCCGGCCGTGGCCACCGAGGACGGACGGCCGTACGCACGGTGGCGCCCGGTGCCGGACGGCGACGGATGGCGGGAGACGCGGGAGTTGACCGCGGCGGTCCCGCCGGTCTGCCGCGCCGAGCGCAGCTCCGGCCACCCCGACGGCCGGGCGGCCGGGGAGCTGGTGGCCGACCTCCTGGACGTCCTGGCCGACTGCGAGGCCCGGGCGGCGCTGGAGGACGAGCCGCCGCTGCTGCGCCCCGGCCGGGTACGGAGCCCGGACGGCGTGCCGGAGGCGTGGCTGCGGGCGCTCGGCTCGTACAGCGGCCGGGTCGAGGGCGCCGACGCCGCCGCGCTCGCCGGGCTGCGTGACCGGCTCGACGCCTGGTACCGCTCCGAGGCCCCGGCCGACGAGCCTCTGCGTACCTGCTTCCGGCTCGGCGAACCGCTCGGCCCGGACCCCGCCGACCCCGACGGCGACCCCTCGGACGACAACTGGCGGCTGGAGTTCCTGCTCCAGGCCACCGACGAGCCCTCGCTGATGGTCGCCGCCGACGCCCTCTGGGCGCCGGGTCCTGGCCTCAGCGCGCTGGAGCGCAAAGCACCGCGCCCCGGCGACGCTTTCCTGGACGGCCTCGCCCGCGCGGCCCGCCTCTGGCCGCCGCTGCGCGAGGCCCTGCGCTCCAGCCACCCCACCGCCCTGCGTCTCGACCGGGCCGGCGCCCTGGCCTTCCTCCGCGACGCCGCACCGGCCCTCGCGGCCGCCGGCCACGGCGTACTGTTGCCGACGTGGTGGCAGCGCCCGGCCGGATTCGGACTCACCCTGGGCGTGCGGACGGCCCAGCCCGGCCTCGTACATGACCGCAGTCTGCTCGACCGGGACCGGATCGTGGCCTTCCGCTGGCGGGCCGCGATCGGCGACCAGCCGCTGACCGAGGCCGAGCTGACCGAACTGGCCGCCGCCAAGCAGCCGTTGGTGCGGCTGCGCGGCCAGTGGACCGAGGTCGACCCGGCCCTGATCGCCGCCGCCCTGGCCTTCCTGGAACGGCAGGGGAGCGGCACCATGGCCGCCGGCGAGGTGCTGCGCGTAGCCCTGGACCCCGACGCCACGGTGGGCGGGCTGCCCGTGGCCGGGGTCAGCGCGGACGGGCGGCTCGGCGACCTGCTGGCCGGCACCGCCGACCACCGCGTCGACCCGGTCCCGGTGCCCTCCGGATTCGGTGCGACCCTGCGCCCGTACCAGGAACGCGGCCTGGACTGGCTCGCGTTCATGTCCCGGCTCGGCCTGGGCGCGGTCCTCGCCGACGACATGGGGCTCGGCAAGACCGTGCAGACCCTCGCCCTACTGGCGGTGGAGCACGCGCAGGGCGCACCCGGCCCCAACCTCCTGGTCTGCCCCATGTCCTTGGTCGGCAACTGGCAGCGCGAGGCGGCTAGGTTCGCCCCGATGCTGCGCGTCCACGTCCACCACGGCTCGCAGCGCCTGTCCGGCGACGCCCTGCGGCGGGCCGTACAGGGAGCGGATCTGGTCGTCACCACGTACGGACTCGCCGAGCGCGACGCTGCCGAGCTGCGGGCCCTGCAGTGGCGGCGGGTCATCGCGGACGAGGCCCAGCACATCAAGAACTCCGCCACCCGCCAAGCCGTGGCCGTCCGTTCGCTGCCGGCCACCCACCGGATCGCCCTCACCGGCACCCCCGTCGAGAACCGGCTCGCCGAGCTCCACGCCGTCCTGGACTTCGCCAACCCAGGCCTCTTCGGCTCGGCCGCCCGCTTCAAGGAGCGCTGGTCCATCCCGATCGAGCGCGACGGCCACAGCGACACTGCCGCCGAACTCCAGCGACACACCCGCCCCTTCATCCTGCGGCGCCTCAAGAACGATCCGGCCATCGCCCGCGACCTGCCGGAGAAGGTCGAGATGACCGTCAACTGCGGCCTCACCGCCGAGCAGGCAGGCCTCTACCGGGCCGCCGTCTCCGACATGCTCGCCCGCATCGCCGAGAGCCGCGGCATCGAGCGCAAGGGCGTCGTGCTGTCCACGCTCACCAAGCTCAAGCAGATCTGCAACCACCCGGCGCAGTTCCTCCACGAGCCGTACGAGGGCGCCTCTGCGCGCCTCGCCGGCCGCTCGGGCAAGCTGGAACGCCTGGAGGAGATCCTGGCCGAAGCCCTCGCCGAGGGCGACAAGGTGCTGTGCTTCACCCAGTTCGCCGAGTTCGGCCGGCTGCTCCACGGACATCTGGCGCGGCGGCTCGGCCGCGAGGTGCTCTTCCTGCACGGCGGTGTCCCCAAGCACGCCCGTGACGCGATGACCGCCCACTTCCAGGACCCCGCCGGGCCACCGGTCTTCCTGCTCTCCCTCAAGGCCGGCGGCACCGGGCTCAACCTCACCGCCGCCGCCCACGTCATCCACCTCGACCGCTGGTGGAACCCGGCGGTCGAGGACCAGGCCACCGACCGCGCCTTCCGGCTCGGCCAGCGCAGAAACGTACAGGTCCGCAAGTTCGTCTGCGCGGGCACCATCGAAGAGCGCATCGACGCGATGATCGAGGCCAAGCGGACCCTCGCGGGCTCGGTCGTCGGCGACGGCGAGCAGTGGCTCACCGAGCTGTCCACCGACGAACTGCGCGACCTCGTGGAGCTTTCGGCCGACGCCGGAGAGGAGTCCACGTGAGCGCGCACGAGGCACGGCACGACAGGCCGCTCGCCGACTGCCTCGAGGACTTCTGGGAATGCGCCGACGACCTCCCGCGCGACCGCGACCCCGAGCCGCCCGACCCCGCCCCCGACCGCCTCGGCTGCTCCGGGATCACCGTCCGTGGCCGTGACCTCGCGGCCGTACTGCGGCCCGCCTACGACGCCTTCACACGACGAGCGGACGTGTCATCGGACTGATCGGCGCCGGGAGTTCGGTCGCGCCCATCAGATAGCGGTCGACGGCCGCCGCCGCCGACCGGCCTTCCGCGATGGCCCAGACGATCAGCGACTGGCCCCGCCCGGCGTCGCCCGCCACGAACACCCCGTCGGCGTCGGTCGCGAAGTCCTCGTCGCGGGCGATCGTGCCCCGCTCACCCACCCGCACCCCGAGCCCGCCGATGAGCTCGCCGTCCCGCTCGACTCCGTCGAACCCCAAAGCCAGCAGCACCAGTTGTGCCGGAATCACCCGCTCGGTCCCGGTCCGGGGCGCGCGACCGCGTTCCTCGACCTCGGTGAGATGCAGTGAGGACACCTGCCCGTTCGCGTCGCCCTCGAACTGCAGCGTCGACGCGCAGAACATCCGTACGTCTCCCTCGCGAGTCGGCAACGGGACACCCCGCCGCGCCAGGTCCTCGCCGGCGGCCAGTGCCAGTTCCAGGGCCTCCTCATGGGCGGGGGAGACCCGGTACACCTTGGGGTGGATGGGCCACGGCTCGTGCTCCGCCCGGTCCTCGCCCGGCCGGGGGTTGATGTCCAGCTGTACGACGGAGGCCGCGCCCTGCCGAAGCACGGTCCCCAGGCAGTCGGCGCCGGTGTCCCCGCCGCCTACGATCACCACGTCCTTGCCGGCGGCGCTGACCGGGGATGCCGCCATGTCGCCGTCGCACACCCGGTTGGCCAGGGTCAGATACTCCATCGCCTGGTGAATCCCCGTCAGTTCTCGCCCGGTCAGCGGTAGTTCCCGCCAGGAGTGCGCCCCGATCGCGATGACCACGGCGTCGTACCGCTGCCGCAGCCCTGCCGCGTCCAACCCGCCGCCGACGTCGGCGCCGGTGCGGAACTTCGTACCCTCGGCGCGCATCTGTCCCAGCCGGCGGTCCAGATGGGCTTTCTCCATCTTGAACTCCGGTATCCCGTACCGCAGCAGGCCGCCGAGCCGGTCGGCCCGCTCGTACACCGTCACCGTGTGCCCGGCCCGGGTCAGCTGCTGCGCGCAGGCCAGCCCGGCCGGCCCCGAGCCGATCACCGCCACCGTACGGCCCGACATGCGCTGCGGGGGCCTGGGCGGGACGTATCCGCGCTGCCAGGCGTCATCGGCGATCGCGACCTCGACGTTCTTGATCGTCACCGGGTCCGCGTTGATCGCCAGCACACACCCCGACTCGCAGGGCGCCGGACACAGCCGCCCGGTGAACTCGGGGAAGTTGTTCGTCGCGTGCAGCCGGTGGCTGGCGGCCTCCCAGTCGTCCCGGGACACCAGGTCGTTCCACTCCGGGATGAGATTCCCCAGCGGGCACGCGTCATGGCAGAACGGAATGCCGCAGTCCATGCACCGGTCGGCCTGCGCCCCGATGATCGGCAGCAGCGCCTGCCCCTGGTAGACCTCGTGCCAGTCCCGCACCCGGTCCTCGACCGGGCGGCGGGGCCAGGTGCGGCGGGGGGTCTTGAGAAAGCCCTTGGGGTCGGCCACGGCGGCCTCCAGCAGCGGGGAGAGCCGATCGGACGTTCTCTCGCCACGATACGACGCATTTGGCCGGTTTGTGCGTACGCCGCTTACCGCCTTGACCGCCCCAGGGCCGCCGCCACGACCACGTACGGCACGGCCGCCAGCGCGAACAGCGGCCCGGGGCCCGTCCACCGCGAGCCGGCGGCGTACCCGGCGAAGATCATCACCGCCACCACCTCCGTACCGAAACCGGCCATGGACGTCACCGTCGCCCGCGACCCGTCCGCGATCCGCTCCTGGAGGCGGGCGTCCGCCGCCACCGTCGCCCACTGGAACACCCCGAAGGCCACCGCCACCAGGACCATCCCCGCCGGCCGCCCGCTCATCGCCCCCACCGCCAGGCAGCACGCCGCCACGGCCAGCGCCGGCGCCGCCGCCCGCCCCTGGCCACGCCCGGCCAGGAAGCCGCCGACCGTGACCCCGGCCGTGACCAGCAGCACCAGCACGGGTGCGACCGCCGGGCCGACCCCGGTCGACCGGGCGAGCAGCGGTACGTACTCGTCCATCGCGTCGAACCCCGACAGCGCCGCCACCAGCACCAGGCACCGCCGCGCGCCCGGTGAGCCCCGCACCTCGGCGAACCCCTCCCTCAGCACCGCCACGAGGCTCTCATCCGGCGTCTCCTCCCCTTGTCCCCGGGACTCCGGCAGCGCCATCGCCACCGGCACCCCGAGCAGCGTGGCCGCCACACTGGCGATCCCCAGCGTCCGGTAGCCGCCCGCGGCCAGCACGGGTCCGGCCAGCGCGTCCGCCGCCAGCACCGCCGTCGTACCGACCGCCCGCGCGCGGCCGATGAGCCGGGCGTACGAATCCCGCGCCTGCGCCCGCGACAGCTCCTCGTACACCAGCGCCTGGAGCGTGCCCGAACGCAGCGCACTGCCCGCGCCCCACAGCACGAAACCGGCCGCGAACGACGGATAGCAGGGCAGGAACGTCCACAGCGCGAAGCTGGCGGCGGACAGCAGGGGCGCGAGCGTCAGCAGGCGCCGGCGCGAGTACACATCCGCCCAGAGTCCCGACGGCACTTCCAGCACGAAGCCGGTGACCGACCAGATGGCGAAGAGCGAGGAGATCTCGGCGACCGACAACCCGGTCTCGGCGAAGAGCACCGCGTAGACCGGGTACAGCAGCACGAAGTCGTCGAAGAACGCGTAGGCGTAGAGCCGGCGCGCGAGGCGAGCCTGATGTGAAGGTCCCTGCGGTGAAGGTCCCTGCGGTGAAGGTCAATGTCGCCGTGTCATACCGGAAGGGTACGGCGCGAGCGGGGCCGTTGTCAGTCCCCTCCGGTAGCGTCGGCGACACTGAAAACAGACGGTCGACAAGGCGGTCCCCGATGAGTGAGCTCACTGCGGAAAACCACGAAGCGGCAGGCGCCCCAGCGGGTGTCGAGCGGCAGATGGAGCGGCATCGCGTCGAGCTGACCGCCTACTGCTACCGGATGCTGGGCTCGGCGTTCGAGGCCGAGGACGCCGTGCAGGAGACGCTGGTCCGGGCCTGGCGTGGCTACGACCGCTTCGAGGGCCGGGCCAGCCTGCGGTCGTGGCTGTACCGGATTGCCACCAACGTGTGTCTGGACATGGCCAAGAGTAGTCAGCGCCGGGCCCGCCCCATGGATCTCGCCTCGCCGTCGTCGGCCGCCTCGCCTCTGGACGTCGGGCTGCCCGAGGCCACCTGGATCGGCCCGGTCCCCGACTCCCGCGTCCTCGGCGACGGGGGCGATCCGGCCGAGCAGGCCGTCGCCCGTGAGTCCGTACGGCTCGCCTTCGTCTCCGCGCTGCAACGGCTCGCGCCCCGGCAGCGGGCGGTGCTCATCCTGCGCGAGGTGCTGGCCTGGCGGGCGAGCGAGGTCGCCGACCTCCTCGACACCTCCGTCGCCTCCGTCAACAGTGCCCTCCAGCGGGCCCGCGCCACCCTCGGCGCCGACGGCGAGCCCGCCGCCACCGACCCGGCGCGCCCGATGGACGACGCCCAGCGATCGCTCCTCGCCCGCTATGTCGACGCCTTCGAGCGGTACGACCTCGACGCCCTCACCGCCCTCCTCCGCGAGGACGCCACCCTGTCCATGCCGCCCTACCGGCTGTGGCTGCGCGGCACGTCCGAGATACGGGCCTGGTTCCTCGGCACGGGCAGCGTCTGCCGCGGCTCCCGCCTGGTCCCGCTCACCGCCAACGGCACGCCCGCCTTCGGGCACTACCACGAGGGCGGCGTGCCCTGGGCGATCCAGGTCATCGACGTATCAGACGGGCGGATCACCGGGATCAACTCGTTCCTCGACACCGAGCGCCTCTTCCCCCTCTTCGGCCTCCCCGACCGGCTCGACCCATAGCGGCAGGATCCCGTCGAGTCCCGTCAGCGCCAGTAGCTCCCGTAGCCGGTCGGACGCGCCACGCAGCCGGATCCGGTACCCGAGCCGCCGCGCCGCGAGCTGCAGCCGGGCGAGTGCCTCGACGTCGCCGAGCGACGGGTCGGTGACAGCTCCCACGTCGCAGACCACCTCCGCCGGATGGTGGCCGCGCGGCACGGCGCGCAGGCGCGCGGCCAGCCGCGCCGCGTTGGCGGGCGCGAGCGAAGGACCGATGGCCAGTACAAGGGTGTCCACAACAAGAAGACGGCGCGGGCCGCCCGGACTCATCGGCCGCAGGTCGACTGGTCCGGCCTGGCCGCCCCTAGCCCGCAGTTGAGTACCTGTACGGATGGCGCCCGGCCCCGCGCCGGCCGATCCTGACGCCTACGGGGTCTCGGATATCCGCGGGGGAGTGCCATGAGAAACGTGGGATGGATCGTCCTGGCGGCGACCGGCGCGGCGATCGCCGCCGTGACGCTGGTGCTCATCGCGCACATCCGGCTGTCGGTGGTGCTGTCTCTGGGAGCCGGCGCGCTGTGTCTGCTGTGGCTGGTCCTGCTGCTGACCGTGCCGTGGAATCTGTACTTCCAGGCCCGCCGCATCCTGCACGAGCTGCCGGAGAGCCGGGAGCGCGGCCTCGCCATCCCGGCCGGCCGCGAGGAGGAGGCGAGGCGGATCGCCGTACGGCTACGGCGCATGGCGGTGGGCGCGCACCTGCTCTCGGCGGCGCTCATGACGGTTGTCGGCTACTTCTCCGGCGATGTGGTCGGCTACTGGTTCGCCGGCTTCTACCTGGTCGGCACACTGCTGCGGCCCGCGCAGGCCTACTTCGCCCACATGCGCGGCCAGCTCGCCGGCATGCTGCGCGAGACCCGCTTTCCCCGGGAGGACGTGCTGGCCTTCACCCACCGGCTCACCCTGGTCGAGGACCGCGCCAAGTCGCTGTCCCGGGCGGACCTGGAGCTGGGGGCGCGGGTGCACGAGACCGGCGCCCAGTCCAGCGTGCGCGACAAGGCGCTGGACGCCCGGATCCACTCCCTGGAACGGCGCTTCGAGTCCCTGGGCCGGCGTTTCGAGGAGACCGTAAGCGAACTGACGGACAATCAGGAGGTCATCGACGGGATCAAGGCCTTCCTGCGGCTCCTGCGCACCGAGCGGGCCTGAGCCCCCGGTGGTCCCGCCTACACGTCGAAGGTGACGGTGACCGGCGCGTGGTCCGACCAGCGCTCGGGGTGCGTGGCCGCCCGCTCCACCACCGCTGACGTCGCCCGCCGCGCCAGACCCTCCGTCGCGACCAGCAGGTCGATCCGCCAGCCCGCGTCGTTGTCGAAGGCCCTGCCCCGGTACGACCACCACGAGTACGGTCCCGCGACGTCCGGGTGGAGCCGGCGCACCACGTCGACGTAACCCGTCGCGTCGTAGACCTGCGAGAGCCAGGCCCGCTCCTCGGGGAGGAAGCCGGCGTTCTTGGAGTTGGACTTCCAGTTCTTGAGGTCCGCCTCGCGGTGGGCAATGTTCCAATCCCCGCACACGACCGCCTCGCGGCTGCCCATGGCGGCCTGGTCACGGAGGTCGCCGAGATAGGACAGGAACTCCTTCATGAAGCGTTCCTTTTCCAGCTGCCGCTCCGTCCCGGCTTCGCCCGAGGGCAGATAGAGGCTGGCGACCGTCACACCCGGCAGATCGACTTCCACATACCGCCCCGACGCGTCGAACTCGTCCGATCCGAAGCCGATCCGGACCCGCTCGAACTCCTGCCGGGAGTACACCGACACGCCCGCCCGGCCCTTCGCAGCCGCCGGGGCATGCACCACATGCCAGCCCTCGGGCTCGCGTACCTCGGCCGGAAGCTGCCCGGGCTCGGCCCGCACCTCCTGCAGGCACACCACATCGGCAGTGGTGGCCTCCAGCCAGGGGACGAATCCCTTCTTGGCCGCGGCGCGCAGCCCGTTCACATTCACGGTCGTCACGGTGAGCATGCCCGGGACGATACCCGGCCCCCACCAGCGCCCCCGACCAGGGCGCCATGGGCCGCTCTGATCGCTGGGGGCCTGCTCAGGCGGGAGGCATCAGTCAGTCGTGACCGTCTCGGGCGTAAGGGCTTGAGCGACCGGGGGCGTGTCGCCCGCCAGCAGCCCGACCAGGACCGCCCCGACACCCCCGCCGGCGCGTAGTCACCATGGGTGATCAAAACTGTGCTGATCCACAGCACCGGAGTCGTGTCGAACACGTAGTCGCCGACGAACGAGATCGCCTGCCCGTAGAGCAACCTGGCGAAGTTTCCGTTGATCGGCGAGCTTGTCCGCGTGCTCCAAGGGGTGAGGGAGGTGATGTCCGAGGGCGGCTCCGCGCGCTGCGAGCTCTGCCCGAAGTGCGCGGCCTCGCGCCGCAAGGAGGCTCAGTTGACGAGCAGCAGCGGTCCCGGCGGGGTTCTACCGGCCCGCAGCACCGCCCCCGACCGCCCCCGACCGGGGCGTACCTCGTAAGTCCGTACGATATGACGGTGGAGATCCGAACGAAGCCCTACGACCACCCTGACGCGATCAAGCTGACCGAGCAGGTGCAGTTGGAGTACGTCGAGCGGTATGGCGACCCCGACGCCACCCTCATGGACCCCGGCCATTTCGCGCGGCCGCGCGGCGTGTTCCTGGTCGGCTATCTCGACGGGGAACCGGTCGCCACCGGTGGCTGGCGGGCGCAGGACGCCTCTCCGGAGGGCTTCCGGGACGGCGACGCCGAGCTCAAGCGGATGTACGTGGTGCCGGGGGTACGGGGCCGCGGTCTGGCCCGCCGCATCCTTGCCGACCTGGAGGCTGACGCACTGGCGGCGGGCCGGGTGCGCATGGTCCTGGAGACCGGGGTCATGCAGCCGGAGGCGATTGCCCTGTACACGTCGTGCGGCTACACACCGGTCACCAAGTTCGGCGTCTACCGCCATCACCCCGACAGCGTGTGCCTGGGCAAGTCCCTTGCGCCGCTTGACCGTAGTCTGGCCCCATGATGGTTGAGGACAGTCCGCTGGAGCGGCTTGCGTCGGGCAAGTACCTGCTGGTCACGACGTTCCGGCGGGACGGCCGCGCGGTGCCGACGCCGGTGTGGGTGGTCCGGGACGGCGACAGCCTCGGCGTCTGGACGGTGGCAGGCTCCGGGAAGGTCAAGCGGATCCGGAATCGCGCCGACGTGCTGGTCAGCGCTTGCGATGTGCGCGGCAATCCGTCGGGGGAGCAGTTTCCCGGCCGTGCGGAGATCCTCGACGCCGAGCAGACGCAGCACTACCGCGGGCTGCTCGCCGGCAAGTACGGTCTGTTCGCCCGGCTCGGCCTGCTCGGCAGCCGGCTGCGGCGCGGCCGGAACGGCACGGTCGCCATA
Source organism: Streptomyces soli (assembly GCF_003999195.1). GTDB lineage: Bacteria > Actinomycetota > Actinomycetes > Streptomycetales > Streptomycetaceae > Actinacidiphila > Actinacidiphila soli. Next base: position 35,396 of record NZ_RJVR01000306.1, on the reverse strand, counting down.
CGGATCATCCTCACGTGAGCCGTCGCGTCCCCCGCCGGGCCGCCGCCTCGGCCGGAGCACCTGCCTGCACTGTCAGCGTCTGCCGTGGCTGCTGCTGCGGTACGCCCAAGATTCCCGGCGTCGACCACGCGGGCCAGCTGGCCCGCCTCAAGCAGGCGCTGGCCGCCGTATCGCGGGTCCGGGCCACGGAGTGCCTCGACGCCTGCGAGCACGGCAACGTCATCGTCGTACAGCCGTCGTCCGAAGGGCGCGCCGCCGGTGGCCGCCCGGTCTGGCTCGGCCTGGTCAACGACCCGGACGCGATCGAGGACATCACCGCCTGGGTACGCGCCGGCGGCCCCGGCCTGGCCGAACCGCCCGGCGTTCTCGACCTGTACGTCTTCACTCCCTCGCGGCGCGTCCGGGAGGCGCTGCCGGGAGGGGCGGGAGCCGAATAAGCAGCAGGGGCCGTGCGGGCGGGTCAAAGCCCGTACGGCCCCTGGCGCTGAGTCCGGCCGGGACTCAGTCGACGCTGCGGAGGATGTGCGACTCGGACGGGTCGTCCTCGTAACCGGCGAGGCGAATCGGCGCGGAGCGCGCCCACACGTCCAGATTGCGCACATCCCGCGGAGGGGCAGGGCGATCGTCGGGTTCTGGCGGGAGCTGCTCCCGCTGGGTCTGCTCTGGTGTCACCGCGAACTCCTTGTGTCGGGTGAACCGGGTCGCCCAGCGCGGCCGCTACCGGGACGCCGAACGGCCCGGTGGGGCTGGAAAAGGGCTGTTCGGACGCGGTGGCGCCGGGGGCGGAACCGGGTGGGCGGCCAAGATCGCTGGCGCTTCCCGGGACGGGCCGAGGGTATCGGTGCTTCCCTGAGAGGCGTTCCGTCCCCACCCACACTAATCCCGTTACGCTCCGGCCACCAACCGATTACTGATCAGCCGGTGAGCCGGGCGCCCTGATGGGTCGCCACTCCGCCGCAGGCCAGGGCCGCCCAGACGGTCCGGCCGCACGCCTCGGGCCCCGGATGACGGACACCCCACTGTTGCGCCACATGGTTGACCAGGACCAGTCCGCGCCCGTTCTCCTCGGCGTCGCCGGCCTCGCGGACGGCCGGTCCGCAGTTGCCGTCGCCCTGGTCGGTGACCTCGACGTGGAGCAGTCCTGCCCTGGCCCACAGTGCGCAGGTGACGTGGTCGCTGTCGCTGTGCAGCACGGCGTTCGTGAACAGCTCGGTGACGACCAGACCCGCGTCGTCGCACAGCCGGGCCAGCCCCCAGCGGCTCAGCGTCGCGCGGACCTGCCGCCTGGCGGCGCCCACACACTCGGCCTGCGCCGGCAACCGGAACACATCGCCCGCAAATCCCCGTGGTATCGGCAGCTCCATGGGGCGGTTCCTGACATCGTCGAAGGGTGGGCACAGCCGTGTCACAGAGGCCACTATGGCCACGACTCAGGACAGATGGCAAGGGCAATCTGCAAATTGCACATTTCTCCCTACAGGCTGCTTGCTGCACGTAGTGCATGGCAGACTGCTGTTATGCGAGAGGTGGGCCGTGCATGAGACACGGTCGGGCGGAGCCCCGACCGTCCTGCGCCTGATCCTCGGCAAGCGGCTCCAGCACCTGCGTGAGAAGGCCGGAATCTCCTACGAAGCGGCGGCCGGGGCCCTCGACGTCACCCACGCCACCGTACGCCGCATGGAGAAGGCCGAGGTCAGCCTCAAGATCCCGTACGTGGAGAAGCTCCTGCTCCTCTACGGAGTCGAGCCCGACGAGATCGGCGCCTTCCTCCTCCTCGCCCGGCAGGGCAACCGCCCCGGCTGGTGGCACCGCTACCGCGACGTGCTCCCCGCCTGGTTCAGCGCCTTCGTCAGCCTCGAGGGAGAAGCGCGCACCATCCGCGCCTACGAGCCGCACTACGTCCCCGGCCTGCTGCAGACCGAGGACTACGCGCGTGCAGTCCTGCGCGCCGGCAGCCCCCACCTGCCCGCCCCCGACATCGAGCGCTCGGTCGCCCTTCGCCTGGAACGGCAGACCCTGCTCACCCGCCCCGACGCGCCCGTGCTGTGGGTGTGCGTCGACGAGACCGTGCTGCGCCGCCCCATCGGCGGCCCGGGCGTCATGCGCGCCCAGCTCGACCAACTCGTCGAAGCCTGTTCTTGGCCCAACATCCGGCTCCAGGTGATGCCCTTCGCCGCCGGACCCCACCCGGCGATGTACGGGCCGTTCCACATCTTCCGGTTCCAGGTGAGGGAACTGCCCGACGTGGTCTTCACCGAGAGTCTGGTCGGCGCCGCCTACCTGGACGACCGGGACGACGTATCGGCCTTCCTCGAAGCCCTGGACCGGATGTGCGCGCAGGCCGCGCCGGTAGACAGCACCGCAGCCATCCTCGATGGCGTTCGCAAGGAGATCTGACAGCACATGCACAACGGCGACCACATATACAACGGCATGCGCGCCGGCGACCTCGGCACCGAGGGTTGGCACAAGCCGTGGAGCGGTGGCAACGGAGGCTCCTGCGTGGAGGCCATGAAGCTGCACGACGGACGGATCGCCCTGCGCCAGTCCACCGACCCCGACGGGCCGGCCCTGATCTACACCCACCACGAGATCACGATGTTCATCCAGGGCGCGAAGGCCGGCCAAGCCGACTTCCTGGTGTCCTGACCACCCCACCCCACGAGGGGGAGCCCCATGGCCGAACATCCCGGACCACTGCACGAGCCCGGCGTGGCCCACATCCGCATCGCCGCCGCCGACGCGGCGACCGCGCACCGCATCGCCGACACCATCGCCTCGCGCTACCCCCGCACCCGCCCCGCGAGCGTACGGACCACCCCGGACGGGCTCGTCGAGTTCGACCTCTACACCGACACCCTGGACATCGACTGACCGGTCAGCCCAGCCCCGCGAGCCCCGCCAGCCGCCGGTAGGAATCCCCCATCGCCGCCCGGTCGAAGGTGCTGGTCGCCACCAGCACCTCATCGGCTCCGCTGCGCTCCACCAGCCCCGTCAGCGCCTTGGCCACCTCGCCCTCCGTCCCGTGGAGGTGACCCCGCAGCGACTCCTCGAAGTACGTCCGCTCCCGGGGTGTCATGACAAGCGAAGCAATCTCCCCAGCCGGAATCAGCGGCGGGAAGGTCCCGTGCGTACGCGCCCAGGCCGCCGCCCACGCCTCCGGGACCAGCAGATCGCGCGCCCGCTCGGTCGTTTCGGCGACCGCCACCGCCGCCGAGACCACTACATACGGCTGCGCCGCCCACGCCGACGGCCGGAACCCCGCGCGATAGCGGCCGACCGCCTCCAGCATCCGCTCCTCGCCCCGAACCGCCCCGATGACCAGCGGCAGCCCCTGCTCCGCCGCCACATCGGCCCCCGACCCGGTGGCCAATACGAAGGCGGGCACCCGCAGCCCGGTGGCGGGATACGCCCGCACCGTCCCGCCACCTGTGAAATACCCGAGCAGGTCCGCCAGCATGGCCCCGAAGTCCTCCATGGCATCCTTGTCGCGGCCCAGCGCCCGCCGCACGCCGTCGGTGAACCCCACCGACCGGCCCAGGCCCATGTCGATCCGGCCCGGGAACAGCGACTCCAGCACCCCGAACTGCTCGGCCACCACGATCGGCCGGTGGTTCGGCAGCATCACCCCGCCGGTCCCCACCCGGATCCGCGAGGTCGCCGCCGCCACGGCCGCCGCCAGTACCGTCGGCGCCGAGCCCGCGACCCCTGGAACCCCGTGGTGCTCGGACACCCAGAACCGGTGGAAACCCAGCGCCTCCGCCTCCCGCGCGAAGTCGACCGTGTCCCGCAGCGCCTGCCCCGGATCCTGCCCCCGGCGGATGCGCGAGCGGTCCAGTACCGAGAGCCTGACGTGCGGCGATGTCGAAGTCACCTCTGCTGCAACGCCCGCCGCGCCGTGGGATTCCCGTCCGGCCCGGCCGCTGCCCCTACTGTGGGTCCGTGCGCCTGCTGCTGATCTCCGACACCCATCTGCCCAAGCGCGCCAAGGCACTGCCCGCCGAACCCTCGACCGGCTCCCGCTCGCCGACACCGTCATCCACGCGGGCGACTGGGTCGACGAAGCCACTCTCGACCTCCTGGAAGCACGCGCCCGGCGCCTGATCGCCGTCTACGGCAGCAATGACGGCCCGGGCCTGCGCGCCCGGCTGCCCGAGGTGGCACGGGCCGAACTGGGCGGTCTGCGCTTCGGGGTCGTCCATGAGGCCGGACCGGCCGAGGGCCGCGAGAAGCGCTGCGCGGAATGCTATCCCGACTTCGACGTGCTGGTGTTCGGGCACAGTCACATCCCCTGGGACTCCACCGCCCCCGGCGGGGAGCGAAGCGAGATGGGGGTCCCCCGGCCGAAGGCTGGGGGAGGCTGCTCAACCCCGGGTCGCCCACCGACCGCAGGCGGCAGCCACACTGCACGTACATGACCGGAGGTCACGGCGGGCACGCTCACCGAGGTCCGGCTGCACCGCCTGCCGCCGCGTCCCGCGCGGTGAGGCGCAGCCGTACGTCCAGCTCCTGGTCCCCGGACACCGAACTGCGCTCGTCGACGCCGAAGGACTTGGCCAGCGCGGTCTCGACCTCGTGGACATGGTGCGGGTCGCCGGACAGATCCGCGGTGACAGGCGCGCGCAGCTCCACCGGGCCCGCCTCCGAACCATGGGTCCGGGCGTCGACGTCCAGCGCCCAGACGGTCGGATGGGCCGAGCCGGAGGCATCGGGCGTACGCGCTCCGGTGGGTCCGTGGCCGGCCTTCGTATCGGGGAAAACACGCTCCAGGGCGCCGAATACGGCGTCGGCGTCCTTGCGGTCCTGGGCCGAGAGCAGGACATCGACGTGGGTGTGGGGGTGCGGCGTGCTCATCAGCATGGCTCCTTGGAGGGAAGACTGACGCGACTCCGGCAGTCCCGACGATAGGACGTCCGGAGGGCGGGCGCATTGCGGCGCTGCGCGGAACGCCTTCCCCCGTTCAGCCCCCGTCAGTCACAAGCCGGTGTGGTAGTTTGTGAGCTGACCACTCACGTGAAGCGGGCGTTCAAGTACCGCTTCTATCCGACCGACGCGCAGGCCGCCGAGCTGTCGCGCACGTTCGGCTGCGTGCGGAAGGTCTACAACATGGCCCTCGAAGCCCGTACCACCGCGTGGTACCAGCGGCAGGAGAGCGTCAACTACAACGCCACCTCGGCGATGCTCACCGCCTGGAAGAGGACCGAGGAACTCGCCTACCTCCGACCCTACGCAGTCGATGCCGCCGCCGCGCCCGGGCGGGAGTAGCCTGCGTGGTATCCGTACGCGCGGATCACGGAGGCCGGTATGACGGATGCCGTACGCGCCGTGAAGGCGTCCGGAGGCCTGACGATGTCGCAGGCCGGGGGCCGCTGGGTGCTGGCCGCCGTCGTCCTCGGATCCGGGATGACCTTCCTGGACGGCACCGTCGTCAATGTCGCGCTCCCCACGATCGGCCGGAACCTGGGCGCCTCGCTGGCCGGTCTGCAGTGGACGGTCAACGCCTACACCCTGTCCCTGGCCGCCCTGATCCTGCTGGGCGGTTCGCTGGGGGACCGGTACGGCCGCCGGAAGGTGTTCGTGACGGGGGCGGTGTGGTTCGCGGCCGCCTCGCTGCTGTGCGGGCTTGCCCCCGACATCGGGACGCTGATCGCCGCGCGGACGCTGCAGGGCGTCGGCGGGGCCCTGCTCACGCCGGGGTCGCTGGCGCTGATCCAGTCGTCGTTCGCCGCGCAGGACCGCGCCAGGGCGATCGGCGTGTGGTCCGGGCTGGGCGGCATCGCGGGCGCGCTGGGGCCGCTGCTCGGCGGCTGGCTGGTGGACTCGGCCGGCTGGCGCTGGGTCTTCCTGATCAACCTTCCGCTGGCGGCCACGGTCGTCGCCATCGCGGTCCGGCATGTGCCCGAGAGCCGCGACGAAACGGCGACCGGCCGCTTCGACTGGCAGGGCGCCACGCTCGGAGCCGCCGGGCTGGCCGGGGTGACGTACGCCCTGATCGCGGCCGGCGGCAACTCCACGAGCATCGCCGTCACCGTGCTCTCCGGTGTCCTGGGCGCCGGCTGCCTGGCCGGCTTCGTCCTGGTGGAACGGCGCAGCCACCACCCGATGCTGCCGCCGGGGCTGTTCGCCTCCGGGCAGTTCACCGCCGCCAACGTGGTGACCTTCGCGGTCTACGCCGCGCTGGGCGGGGTGTTCTTCTTCCTCGTCCTGGAGCTGCAGACCGAGGCCGGTTTCTCCGCGCTCGCCTCCGGCACCGCCCTGCTGCCGATCACCGTCATCATGCTGCTGCTGTCCGAGCGGTCCGGCCGCCTGGCCGCCCGCATCGGTCCCCGGATCCCGATGACGGTGGGCCCCGCCGTCTGCGCCGTGGGGCTCCTGCTGATGACCCGGATCGGGGCCGGTGCCTCGTACCTGGCGGACGTGCTGCCAGCCGTGTCCGTCTTCGGGCTGGGGCTGGCCGCCACCGTCGCCCCGCTCACCGCCACCGTCCTGGCCTCCGCCGACGACCGGCACGCCGGGGCCGCCTCGGGCGTCAACAACGCCGTGGCCCGGGCGGCCGGCCTGCTGGCGGTGGCCGCGCTGCCGCTGCTGGTGGGGCTGTCGGGCAACGACTACGAGATTCCGGCGGCCTTCGGCACCGGCTTCCGTACGGCCGTGATGATCTGCGCGGGCCTGCTGGTGGCGGGCTCGCTGCTGGCCTGGTTCACCATCCGCTCCGACGCCCTGCGCGAGGCGCCCGCCGAGGCCGCGCCCGGCGATGAGCCGCAGGCCAGGCCCGAGCCGCCGTGCCGCCACCACTGCGCGATCGGGGCCCCGCCGCTGCAGTGCGGGGCCCGCGAACCGCGCTGACCGGCGGCCGTTACGGCACCACCACGATCTTCCGGCCCTGCCCGGACCGGAACTGGTCCAGCGCTTGCGGGTACTCCGCCAGCGGGAGCCGGTGGCTGATGAACACCTCGGGGTCGAGCACGCCGGCGGCGAACAGGGCGGCGGCCCGCTCGTAGCTGTGGAGCACGGCCATCGAGCCGGTGATGGTGATCTCCTGGTTGTAGATCTTGTACGGCTCGATGGTGGCGGTTGTGGCGTAGTCGGCGACCCCGAACTGCAGGAAGGTCCCGGCCTTGGCGACCCGGCCCAGGCCGTCCTGGATGGCGGCGGGGTTGCCGGTGGCGTCGATGACCACGTCCCAGCCGCGAGGTTGCTCCAGCTCTGCCGCCGAGGCGGCCGACCGCGAGCAGCCCAGCGCGCGGGCGGTCGCCAGCCGCTCCGGGTTGACGTCGACGACGTCCACGCTGGCGGCGCCGGTGCGCTTGGCGAGCTCCAGCATCATCAGCCCCATCGTCCCGGAGCCGTAGATCAGCACCTCCGTGCCCATCCGGGCGTTGAGGACGTCGTATCCGCGTACCGCGCACGAGAGCGGCTCGATCAGCGCGGCGTTGTGTACGCTCACGTGCTCGGGCAGCCGTACGCAGTTGGCCACCGGAGCGACCGCGAACTCGGCGGCGCCGCCCGCGACGGTGACGCCGATGGCCCCCCAGCGGTCGCAGAGGTTGCCGCGCCCGATCCGGCAGTAGCGGCACTCGTGGCAGTACAGGGAAGGGTCGACGGCCACCTTGTCGCCCACGGCCAGTTCGGTGACCTCGGTGCCGATCCCGACGACCTCGCCGGCGAACTCGTGCCCGGGCACGATCGGCAGGGTGGGCGCGAACTCGCCCTGCAGGATGTGCAGATCGGTCCCGCACAGCCCGCATGCGGCCACGTCCACGACCACGTCGCGCGGGCCCGGCACCGGGTCGGGAACCGTGACGAGGGAGACCTTGCCGGGGGCTTCGATAAGTGCGGCCCTCATTTGACGGCTCCTAGAGACAGGCCCTGGACCAGCTTGTCCTGGGCGGCGAAGCCGGCGGCGAGCACCGGCAGGGAGATGACGATCGACGCGGCGCACACCTGGGCCAGGAACAGGCCCTGGCTGGTGATGAAGCCGGTCAGGAACACCGGCGCGGTCTGCGCGACCACCGACGTGAGGACCCGGGCGAAGAGCATCTCGTTCCAGCTGAAGATGAAGCAGATCAGCGCGGTGGCGGCGATCCCGGGCCCGGCGATCGGGCCCACCACCCGGGCCAGGATCGTCGGCAGGCGGGCCCCGTCAATCTGGGCGGCCTCGATGATCGACACGGGCACGTCGGAGAGGAACGACTGCATCATCCACACGGCGATCGGCAGGTTCATCGACGTGTAGAGGATGACGAGCAGCCAGATGTTGTCGAGCATGCCGATGTTCTTGGCGAACAGGTAGATCGGCAGCAGCCCGGCCACGACCGGCAGCATCTTGGTGGACAGGAAGAAGAACAGCACGTCCGTCCACTTCTTGACCGGCCGGATCGACAGCGCGTACGCGGCCGGTGTCGCCAGCACCAGCACCAGCAGCGTCGACACGATGGACGCCGTCGCGGAGTTGATCAGCGCGGGCCACGGACTGGCCCCGCCTCCGGCACCGAAGAAGTTCCGGTAGGCGTCCAGGGTGAGCGAGGCCGCCAGGGACGGCGGGTTGGTGGCGGCGTCGGTCTCGGAGTGCAGGGAAGTGAGCACCATCCACAGCACGGGCAGGACGAAGACGATGCCGACCAGCCAGGCCAGCAGCCCCAGCGCGGCACCCTTGCGCCGGGCCCGGCGTGCGGCCGGCGGGAGGGCGACTACGGCAGTGGAGGTCATGAGCGGGACGCCTCCTCACGGAAGAGGGAGGAGACCACGCGCAGGGCGAAGGTCGCGATGGCGATCGAGCCGATCACGACCAGCACTCCGGCGGCGGAAGCCTGCCCGTATTCGTGGGCCTGGTAGAAGGTCTGGTAGATCGTGTACGGGAGGTTGGCGGTGCCGAGCCCGCCGGAGGTGATGGTGAACACCGCGTCGAAGTTCTGCACGATGTAGATCGAGCCCAGCAGGACGCCCAGCTCCAGGTATCGCCGCAGATGCGGCAGCGTCATGTACCGGAAGATCTGCCAGTTGCTCGCCCCGTCGAGGCGGGCCGCCTCGATCATGTCCATGGAACGGCTCTGCAGTCCGGCCAGCAGGATCAGCATCATGAACGGCGTCCACTGCCACACCAGCGCGGTCTCCACCGCGATTTTCGGCATCGAGGAGATCCAGTCCGGCTGCGGGGGAGTGGTGTCGCCGAAGAGCTTGGCCACCCAGGTGATCGCGCCGTTGAAGAGCCCGTACTCGGGGTTGTAGAGCACGTGCTTCCACAGCAGGGCCGCGGCCACCGGCACCAGCAGGAACGGGGCGATGAGCATGGTGCGCACCACGCCCCGGCCGGGGAAGCTGCGGTCCAGCAGCAGCGCCAGCAGCAGGCCGAGGACGACGCTGGCGATGACCACGGCGGCCGTCAGCACCGCGGTGGTGACGACCGAGTCGCGCAGCGCGGGGTCGGTGGCGACCGCGCTGTAGTTGGACACGCCGGTGAAGTGCCGGTCGTTGGGATACAGGGCGTTCCAGTCGAAGAACGAGATCACCAGCGTGGCCACGAAGGGCAGCTGGGTGACAGCGATCATGAACACCAGGGCGGGCAGCAGCGGGGCACGCCTGGCCCAGGCCTTCGGGCCGCGCGTCTTGAACCGGGGAATGGCAGTCCGTGGCGTTGGTCCGGTGCGGGCTGTGGGCACCGTCATCGGCGTGGTCATCAGCCCTGGTACTTCTTCGCGACCTGTTCCGCCAGCGCCTGGGACTTGCTCAGGGCCGTCTCGACGGACTCCCGTCCGGCGATGGCGGCGCTGATCTCCTGGGAGACCTTGGTGCCCAGGTCGGAGAACTCCGGGATGTCGACGAACTGGATACCGATGGTCGGGCGGGGCTGGGTGCCGGGGTTGCGCGGGTCGGCGGAGGTGATGGACGCCTTGGTGACATCGGCGAACGCGGCGGCGGACTTCAGGTAGTCGGGGTTGGTGTACGTGGAGGCGCGCTTGCCGGCGGGAACGTTGGCCCAGCCGGCCTTCTGGCCGACCAGCTCCTCGTACTTCTTGCTGGACGCCCAGGAGATGAACTTCCAGGCGTCGCTGGGGTTCTTGGACGCCTTCTGCAGGCCCCAGGCCCAGGTGTAGAGCCAGCCGGAGCTCTTCGTCGACACCACGGGGGCCTGGACATAGCCGATCTTGCCCTTCACCGGGGAGCCGGTGGCCTCCAGCGAGCCGGCGGCCGAGGTCGCGTCGTACCACATGGCGGTCTTGCTCTGGGTGAGGTTGTTCAGGCACTCGCTGAACCCGGCCTGGGCGGCGCCGGACTCGCCGTGCTTGCGCACCAGGTCCACGTAGAACTTGGTGGCCTTGACGAAGGCGGGCGAGGTCAGCTCGGCCTTCCAGTCCTTGGTGAACCAGGTGCCGCCGAAGGTGTTGACGACGGTGGTGAGCGGAGCGATGACCTCGCCCCAGCCGGGCTGGCCGCGCAGACAGATCCCCTTCATGCCGGCCTGAGCGCCGTCCACCTTCGCCGCGAGGTCCGCGACCTGCTGCCAGGTGGGGGCCGACGGCATGGTCAGGTGCTTCTGGGCGAACACGTCCTTGCGGTACATCAGGAACGACGACTCGCCGTAGAAGGGCTCCCCGTAGAGCTTGCCGTCGTCGGCGGTCAGCGACTCCGTCATGGACGGGAGGATGTCGGACTGGTCGAAGGCCTTGTCCTTGGCGACGTAGCTGTCCAGCGGCAGCAGCCACTTGTTCTTGGCGTAGAACGGGATCTCGTAGTTGCTGATGGTGGCCACGTCGTACTGCCCGGCCTGGTTGGAGAAGTCCTGGCTGATCTTGTCGCGGACGTCGTTCTCCGGCAGCGTCGTGAAGTTGACCGTGATGCCGGTGTCCTTGGTGAAGTTGGCCGCGGTGAGCTTCTGCAACTCCACCATCTGCGGATTGTTCACCATCAGGACGTTGATGCTGTGGCCGCCGCTGGAGGACCCGGCGCCGCCGGCTCCGCTGCATGCGGCGAGCAGCGCGCCCGCGGCGATGGCCACGATCGTTGCTTTGGGGATACGGGATGTGGGGACGGTCATGACAGGCTCCCGGTCGGCTCGGTTATTTCGGGGTGTACGGGCTCCGCAGGGTGTGCGGAACCAGGCCACCCTCGTACGGGTGGATCGGACGGTCGGTGGGTTTCCCCGGGTCAGACCCGGATGACGTGCGGCCCCAGCAGTGAGTAGCGGTGGGCCTCGGACAGGGGCAGTGCGGAGTCGGTGATGACGGCCTCGAAGTCACGGACCTCGGCGAAGCGGCAGAAACTGACGGCCCCGAACTTGGTGTGCACCCCGGCGAAGACTCTGCGCCGGGCCGTTCGTATGACCTGCGCCTTGACCTCGCTGACCGCCGGGTCGGGCGTGGTCAGGCCGTATTCTCGGGAGATGCCGTTGGCGCCGATGAACGCCAGGTCGATGACGAAACCCGAGAGCATGTGCGTGACCCAGTGGTCGACGGTGGCCATCGTCCCGCCGCGCACACGGCCGCCCAGCAGCAGGACCGTCATCGCGTCGTCCGTGGCCAGTGCGCTCGCCGCGGCGAGGGAGGCGGTGACCACCGTGAGCGGGCGGTCGCGGGGCAGCGTCTGGGCGATGAGTTGCGGGGTGAAACCCTCGTCGATGAAGACGGTCTCCGCGTCGCCCACCAGTTCGGCGGCGGCCGTCGCGATCCGCTGCTTCTCCGGTACGTGCATGGTCGTACGGAAGGCCAGCGTGGTCTCGAAGCCCGCGCTCTCCACCGGATACGCCCCGCCGTGGGTGCGCCGGATCAGCCCGTGCTCCTCCAGGACGGCCAGATCGCGGCGGATGGTCTCCTTGGCCACTCCGAAGTCGGCGGAGAGCTTGCCGACCATGACCGAACCCGTTCGGCGGGCCAGCTCCAGAATTCCTCTCCGGCGCTCCTCGGCGTCCACAGCGGCACCTCCTGTCCGTTTCCGGGGCGAATCCTTGCCCGTTCGGGCGTCTGATGGAGTTCTACAAGGGCTGCCGCCTCGTGACCAGGCTCGTCACCACATGGATCGTGACCGAATGCGCCCGCTTCCGGAGCGTGATCTGCCCCGTCCGCACTGCCTACCCCCGCCGACCGGCTCCGAGGACGTGCCCGCTCTCCCCGCTGAGACGCCCGTTTGCTGCCCGTTTTTGCCCGGGACGGGCGCCCGCGGGCTTCAGGAGGTGTCGTCGGCGGCCTCGGTGTCCGCCTGTGCCCGGATACGGTCACGCAGCCGGCGGAACTCGTCGGCGGGCGCACCCAGGCCGTTGAGATGCAGCCGGGCCGCCTCGGTGCGGGCGTCCGGATTGCAGGTGAAGGCGAGGTTGAGCGCCTGCTGGACCATCCAGTGGTGGTAGTCCAGCAGCCGGGAGGCGCGTTCCCGGGCCTCGGCGACGTCGCCGTACAGCACCAGCTCGCGAAGTCGCCGGCCGAGGCGGTGGCAGATCACGGCCTGTCGGCCGCCCTCCCGAGCCACGGAGGCGGGCACCGGTCCGGGCTCGCCGCAGGCCGCGACGACGCGGTCGGACGGCAGCTGCGACACGGCGATCTCGTCCAGCACCTCGGCCAGCGCCCGCAGCTGTTCGGGGCGGGAGGGCCGGGACACGGCAGGGTGCCGCGGTGAGGCGGACATGGGCCGGGCGGGGTCAGTACTGCTGGGAGTCCGGGATGACGTGCACCGCGGCCTCCTCCGCCGACGCGGCGGCGCCGTCGATGCCGACGTCGCGGCCGACCAGGCCCTCGGTCTCGTAGTGGACGCCCTCGTCGGGGGCGACCAGCCGTCCGGCGCGGTCGTCTCCGACCTCGTCGTCGACCAGCTCGCCGTCGGTGTCCCAGGCGTCGCCCAGATCGTCGCCCTCAGGGGCGGGAGTGTCCGGCAGTTCCTCGGAGAGGCGCTGCTCGAGGCTCTCGCCGCGCCGCTGCCCCTCGGCGGTGACCCCGGTCTTGTTCACCGCCCACGGGCGCTCCGGCGGGGAGTAGCCCTCGTCGAGCACCTGGTCCACGCCGTGCTGGTCCAGGGTGTCCTCGGGTTCCAGGAGGCCGGCGTCGTCCTGCACCTCGGAGCCGTCCGGCTGGTACACCTCGTCGCCCATCGCGCTGTCGCTCATGGCTGTCTCCTCGTCGGGCGCGCCGCCCTCCTAACTCGACTCTGCCAGGCCGGGCGTCCTTCGGCACCCGCTACTGCGATGCCGGCTGCGGCTGCGGGGTGTGGGCGCGCAGAACGGCGGCCAGCGGCGCCAGTTCGGGGCGCCGCTCGGCGTCGTCGAGGGCTTCGCCGAGCGCGGCGTCGTGGGTGGGGCGGGCCAGGTCCAGCAGCGCCCGGCCGGCAGGGGTGACCTCGGTGTAGATGCCGCGCCGGTCGTCGGCGCACAGGTAGCGGGTGAGCAGGCCGCGGTCCTCGAGCCGGGTGAACTGGGCGTCCCGTACCGCCGGCGGCCGCAGCCGGCCCACCGCCGGCCGCGCCGGTTGCGTCGACATGGCCATCGGCCTGCTGATCGTGGTGGTGAACGTCCTCAGCAAGTAGCCGCCGACGAGCCGGTCACGATGCCTTTTCGACCGCGAACGGCGTACCCGACAGGAGTCGGTTCCTGGACGTACGTGCCTGCTCCTGGAGAGCGGGCGTGTCGTGCCCGAGCAGCCTGCCGGCGACCTTCACGGGCCGGCCGGCCACGAAGACGGTGTCGACGTTCTCGCTGTCGGCCAGGGTGACCGCGGCCGGCAGATTGTTGATCAGGAAGAGGTTCGGGAGGTCGACCCGCAGCATGATGATGTCGGCCTGCTTGCCGGGGGTGAGCGATCCGATCCGGTCGCCCATGCCCAGGGTGCGGGCTCCCTCGATGGTGGCCATCCGCACCACGTCCGCGGTGGTCAAGGACAGGTCCGCCGGCCACTCGTCGCGGTCCAGCGACAGTTGGTTCTGCCTACCGCGTTCCGCCTCCAGCGTGCCTCGCATCTCGGCGAACATGCTGCCGCCGACCGCGCTGACCACGTCGATGCTCAGGCTGGGATGGATCCCCGCCGCGAGCAGCCGGCCGGTGGCGGGGTAGCCATGGCCCATCTGCATCTCCACCCGCGGGGAGATCGAGACCCGGCCCCCGGAGTCCGCGATGCGCTGCAGCTCCTCGTCGGTGCAGGTGCTGCAGTGCACGTAGATGACGTCGGGGCCGAGCAGCCCCGCCTCGTCCATTTTGGTAACGGCACGCATACGGCCGAGCAGCCCGGCGCCGACGTGCAGCGAGGTGCGGATGCCCAGTTCACGCGCCAGCCGGATGTCGGTTACGGTCTCCTCCAGCGAGGAGAATTCCGGCCCGAGGCTGGCCAGGGCCAGGCTGAGCCGCTGGTCGCCGCTCGAGAAGTAGGTGCTGGCCACACGGGCCAGATCCTTCGCGTACCAGTCGGCCGCCGGCGACGCCGGGACGCCGTATCCGAAGACGGCGCGCACGCCGGAGTCCGTCAGTCCCCGCACGGCCGCGTCCGCGTGGTCGGGGGTGTTCATGATGTGCGACCAGTCCATGACCGTCGTGACGCCGCCGTTGAGCGCCTCCATCGCGCCCAGGAGGTCGGCGATGTAGACATCCTCCGGGCTGAAGCGCGGACCAATGACACCGAGCATCCGCTCGGCGTACTGGCCCAGCGTCCAGTCGGCGGCGATCTGGCGAATGGCAGATTGCCACAGGTGCCGGTGGGTGTCGACCAGACCCGGCATCACGATCATGCCGGTGGCGTCGACGACCTCGGCACCCTCCGCCGGAAGGTCCTTGCCCACCGCTACGATCCGGTCGTCCTGGATGAGGACGTCACCGCGGTCGACGTCCCCGATCTGCGGGTCGACGGTCAGGACCGTGCCGCCGCGTATCAATGTCGTGCTGCTGCTCATCTCATGACTCCGGCTTCTTTGCTGAGGAGGTCAGGCCTGAAACGGCCCTGATGCGTGGACGGTCCGGCCGCCGACAACGGTCAGCTGCGCGGTGATGGACGGGATGAGATCAGCCGGCACGGTGAAGTAGTCGTCGCTGAGGACGGCCAGGTCGGCCCACGCCCCGGGATGGAGGTGGCCCCGGTCGGACTCCTCGAAGGAGAACCACGCGCTGCCCCGGGTGTAGAGGTCGAGGGCCTGCCGGCGGGACAGTCGGTGCCGGGGCGCGCGCTGGACGGTGCCGTCGAGGGAACGGCCCTCGTGCAGCCACCACAACGACAGCCAGGGACTGTACGACGATGCACGGTTCGCGTCGGTTCCCGCGCCGACTGGCACACCGGCCTCCAGCAGGTCGCCCAGTGGAGGCACCGACGTCATCTGTTCGGCCCCCCAACAAGCTGCTGATGCTGCGGCTTTGAACACCTGGTGGTCGTCGGCGACGACACCGGCGCCCAGCGCGGCCAGCCGCCGGACGTTGCGGGGGCTGATCCTGTCGGCGTGAGCGAGGGAGAAACGCAGCTGATCCAGCGGAGTCTCCCGGTGGACGGTCTCCCAGGCGTCCAGGATCCGGTCGATGCTCGAATCGAGGACGGCGTGGATGTGCATCGGCCAGCCGCGTTCGGCGACCCGGCGGCTGATCGTGAGCAGTTCCTCGTACGCCTCGTCCGTCACCAGGAAGGGTTCGAGTCCTTCCATGTCGTGACACCCGTAGTGCACGACCTCCCCGATGCCGACCATCCTCAGCATGTCGTCGCCGAAGCGGGTCTGTGCGTGGCGCAGCCATCCCACCAGCTGATCCACTTCCTGCCCGGCGTCCGCGGCGGAGACGTACAGGCGCATCCGGACGGTCAGCTCACCCGCCCGCCACGCGTCGAAGAGCGGGTCGTAGTGCTCGGGCGCCACTTTCAAGCCGCCGGGGTCGACGATGCCGGTCAGCCCGACCGCGTTGAGGTCCGCGAACATGGCGCGCATGGACGCCTGCCTTTCGGCGGCGTCCGGCCCGGGGATCGCGCCAAGACATCGGTTGTACGCTCCCAGGCCCCGCACCACACCGGTGCAGCGGCCGGTGAGCGGATCACGTTCCACCGAACCGGCTGGAAGGTCGGTCCACGAGTCGATGCCCAGCACCCGTATCGCCTCGCTGTTGAGCACGGCAAGCTCGTAGAGCGCCTGTACGTAGACCGGGTGATCCGGCGCGACCGCGTCGAGCTCGGCAGTGCTGGGCGGCCGGTTCTCCTTGAACTGGCTGTGATGCCAGCCGCCGACGGCGCGGATCCACCGGCCGGGCGGCGTACTGCGCACCGCTTCCCCGACGCTGGCCAGCGCGTCGGTGACCGCGGACAATCCGGTCCAGTGCAACTCGCTCGACCAGGTCGAGCCGGCGCGGACCGCGTGCATGTGGCCGTCGATCAGACCGGGGATGACCCGGTGTCCGCGCAGGTCGACGACCTCGCTGCGGGGGCCCGCCAGATCTCTGATCTCGCGGTCCGTGCCGAGACCGAGGACCCGCCCGCGGCGCACGGCGAGGGCTTCGTACTCCTCGCCCTGAGTCCCGCCGCGGGCAGCGTCGCCAGGTGTCCGCGACCCGGGGTAGATGCGCCCGTTGACGTAAATCGTGTCAGGGACCCCGGTGGCAGGGTGGCTGTGCTCCATTCCGGAGCTCCTTTCCGTCGGGACGTCGGTGTCCGCCGGGGTGGGGAAGTGGCAGGTGCGGAGGGGTCACCAGGAAAGGGCGATGTACTTGGACTCGGTGTAGTCCAGTAGACCCTCGTGTCCGCCTTCCCGGCCGATGCCGCTCTGCTTCGTGCCGCCGAACGGGGCGGCCGGGTCGGAGACGACACCGCGGTTGAGGCCGACCATTCCGGAGTCCAGCCGCTCGCTGACCCGCAGGCCACGGGCCAGGTCGGAGGTGTAGACGTAGGAGACCAGCCCGTACTCGGTGGCGTTGGCCAGCTGGATCGCCTCGTCCTCGGTGCTGAAAGCGACCACCGGCGCGACCGGACCGAAGATCTCCTCGCGGAGCACCGGAGCGTTCGGCGGCACGTCGGCGAGGACGGTGGGCGGGTAGTAGAAGCCCGGACCTTCGGGAGTCTCGCCGCCCGCCGCCACGGAAGCACCCGCCTGTACGGTGTCCGCGACCAGCTGGGCGACCTTGTCGCGGCTCTCCGCGTTGACGAGCGGTCCGAGTTGTACGCCGGGGTCGAGGCCGGGGCCGGTACTCAGCGCCTGCATGGCGTCCGCGAGCCGCCGGGTGAATTCGACGGCGACCGGTTCTTCGACGTAGAAGCGGTTGGCGGCGGTGCACGCCTCGCCGCCGTTGCGCATCTTGGCCACCATGGCGCCGGCGATGGCCTCGTCCAGGTCCGCGTCGGCGAAGACCAGGAACGGAGCGTTGCCGCCCAGCTCCATGGAGCAGTTGACGACCGTGTTGGACGCGGCCGCCAGCAGGGTCCGGCCGACCTCGGTGGAACCGGTGAAGGACAGCTTGCGGACCCGCGGATCGTCCAGCATCGCGGAGACCAGCGCGCCGGAACGGCGGGAGGGCAGTACGTTCACCACGCCCGCCGGCACGCCCACTTCCTCGAAGAGGGCGGCGATGGCCAGCGCGGTGAGCGGGGTGTCGCTGGCGGGCTTGAGGATCACCGTGCACCCGGCGGCCAGCGCAGGGCCGATCTTGCGCGTGGCCATGGCGGCGGGGAAGTTCCACGGGGTGACCAGGACGCAGACGCCGACCGGCTGACGCAGTACGAGGATCTTGTTGTTGCCCGCGGGAGCGGTCTGCACGCTGCCCAGGGTCCGCACCGCCTCCTCCGCGTACCACCGGAAGAACTCGGCGGCGTAGGCGACTTCGCCACGGGCGTCGGTGAGTGCCTTGCCGTTCTCCAGCACGATCAGCTCGGCGAACTCCTCCGCCCGCTGCTTCATCGTGACGAACGCCGAGCGCAGCAGTTCGGCCCGCTCGCGCGGGGGCGTGGCCGCCCACCCGGCCAGCGCCGCCTCCGCGGCCTCGACGGCGGCCAGGCCGTCCTCCGGGGTCGCGCTGGCGACGTCGGCGAGCTTCTCACCGCTCGACGGATCCTGGACGTCGAAGCGTGCCCCATCGCTCGCGGGCCGCCAGCGTCCCCCGATGAACAGATCGGTGGGAATCTTCTCGGCCCGCAGCCTGGCGGGGGATCCCTGGTTGTGCGCGCTCACTGGCTCTTCGCCTCCTGCTGTGGTTTTGGCGGCTGTCGCGGGGTTTTCTCAGTAACGGTTGGCCACGAACAGATCCTGCGCGGGGAATTTGGTCAGCACCGCGGCACCGTCGGCGGTGACGACGACTTCCTCCTCGATGCGGGCCGCGGAGAATCCGTCGGATGCCGGGCAGTAGGTCTCCAGCGCGAAGACCATGCCCTCCTGGATCTCGACGGGGCTTTCCAGGCTGTTGAGCCGGCTGATGATGGGCCGCTCGTGCAGGCCGAGGCCCAGACCGTGGCCGAACTGGAGACCGAAGGCGGCCATTTCGTTGGCGAAGCCGAACTCGGTCGCGGCCGGCCAGACCTGCGCGACCTGGTCGGTCCCGATTCCCGGCTTGACGATGGCGATGGCGGCGTCCATCCATTCGCGGGCCTTGGTGTACGCGTCACGCTGCGAACCCGTCGAGCTGCCCACCGCGAAGGTGCGGTAGTAGCAGGTGCGATAGCCGTTGTAGGACTGGATGATGTCGAAGAACGCCTGATCGCCGGGGCGGATGATCCGGTCGGAGAAGTTGTGCGGGTGCGGGTTGCAGCGCTCGCCGGACACCGCGTTGATGGCCTCGACCTGGTCCGAACCCATCTCGTACAGGCGTTTGTTGGCCAGCGCGACGATCTCGTTCTCGCGCACGCCGGGCTTGAGTGCCTCGACGATGTCCTGGTAGACGCCGTCGACCATGGCGGCCGCCATGGACAGCAGGGCGATCTCGTCGGGGGACTTGATCTGGCGGGCGTCGAGCATCAGCTGCTGGGCATCGATGACCTTCAGGCCCTGCCGCTGCATCTCGAACAGGAAGGGCGGCTCCACGATGTCCACACCGACGGGCAGGTCGGCGACGCCCGCGTCCTCGAGCATGCCCTTGATCTCGGTGACCGCTGAGCGCATCAGGCCGGCGTCCGGCGAGATGGCACCACGCATACCGAGCATGCCCGCGCGGGAGTTCTCCGGCCGCAGCCAGGGGGCGTAGAGCTGGTGGTGGCGCGCGGCGGAGCCGAAGTCCCACAGCACTGGGTCGCCGCCACGGGTCAGGAGCGCGTAACGGGTCATCTTGTCCCCGAGAGCGCCGCCGATCCAGGTCTGCGTGGTGTAGCGGATGTTGTAGAAGTCGAACAGCAGGAGGGCGCCGCACTCACTGGACTCCAGCGCCGCCCGGGCGCGGTCCAGCCGGTACGCCCGAAGCCGTTCGTAGTCCACGCGCTGCTCGTAGTCCACCGCGCTGTGTCCATAGGCGGGGATCGGCCGTGTCGTCTGCGGAGTCGTGGCATTCATGGGGGAAACGTCCTTAGTCGCTGCGAGGCTGGGAGGGTCAGTCCTGCGGGGACAGGCCGTCGTCCACGGGCACGTTCTCGGCTTCAAGCGTGATGCCGGAGCTCCTGGCCTGCTCGAGGAGCAAGGTGGCGAAGTCCTCGTCGATGTACCCCGCGCCGATGGCACCGGCGACGAGCTGAGCGGTGGCGGCGGCGAGCGGCATCGGGACCTCCAGCTCGCGGGCCGCGGACAGCCCCAGGTCGAAGTCCTTGCGCAGCAGCGGAGGGGTGAACGTCGGCTTGAAGTCCAGGTTGACCAGCGCGGGCGTCTTGTAGCGGGTGAAGACCGAGCCCATCACGGAGTCGTTGAGGAACTCCAGGAAGGCGGCACGGCTGACCCCGCCCTTCTCCGCGAGGACGGTGATCTCGGCGAGGGACTGGGTGACGACGCCGAGGAAGACGTTGTGCGCGATCTTGACGAGGCGGGCGACCTCGTCCTCGCCGACATAGGTCACGCCGCGTCCCAGCAGCGCCAGCAGCGGCTCGACCTGGTCGAACACCTCGCGCGAGCCGGAAACGGCGACCGTCAGCTTGCCCGCGGCGATCACCTTCGGGTTTCCGCTCACGGGGGCGGCCAGGAAGTCGGTCCCGCGCTTGGCGGCTTCGTTGCGGACCAGCGTGGACACCTGGGTGGAGACCGTGGAGCTGTCGATCAGTACCTGCGGCGCGGCATCCGGCGAGGTCAGCACGCCGTCGGGACCCGTGGTGACCGCTTCCAGGTCCGCCGAGGCGGAGACCATGATGAAGACGACATCCCGGTCGGCGAGGTCCACCGGCCGGTCGACGATTGTCGCGCCCCGTTCGGCCAGCGGTTCGGCCTTGGCGCGGGTCCTGTTGTAGACGGCGACGTCGTGCCCCGCGTCCAGCAGCCGGGCGGCCAGTTGGAAGCCCATGCGGCCGGCGCCGATCCAGCCGATACGCGGGTGGTCCTGGGCGGCGTACGTCATTTCTCTACCTCACTCCTGGAAGACGGCTCGAGTGACAACTTCTGCATCCGATTGCATAGTCATCACCCCTACCGAGGGCGGTGCATATGGAGATCAATGGTCTTGAACTGGTGAGACGGAGCTCCGGAGGATGATCGATCCGGTCGTTCGTTCGCTCAGTCTTCGACGATTGCTGCAACCGATTGCATTCATGCTTGCTCCGTACTCGCGAAGCTGTCAAGACCTCTGGCCATCGTCCTTGCGGTCACCTGGTCGTCGGCGCTCTGCAATCGGTTGTTTCCCGGGGGAAAGTTTCCCTAGACTGCCCAGGTGAGCAAACGCCCGACCATGTCCGATGTGGCAGCACTCGCCGGAGTGCACAAGGCCACGGCCTCCCGCGCCCTCAACCCGAGCACCAGCGGTCTGGTGAACGCGGCGACGGCCCGCCGGGTGAGGACGGCCGCCGAGCAGTTGGGCTTCACCCCGAACTCGGCAGCGCGCAGTCTGCGTACGAACCGCTCCTTCACGGTCGGTGTCCTGCTGCCGGACCTCACCAATCCGCTCTTTCCCCCGGTCGCGCGCGGCATCGAGGAAGTCCTGAACGCCCGTGGCTACACGGCGCTGCTGGCGAACACCGACAATGACGAGGCCAAGGAACGCACCCAATTCGAGGCCCTGCGGGGGCGGCAGGTCGACGGTTTCATCATCGCCACCGCGCAGCGCGTGCATCCCCTGCTGGACGAGGCCTACGAATCGGGCGTCCCGATCGTCCTGGTCAACCGCTGTACGGACAAAAGGCTGTTTCCCTGGGTCGCCGGCGACGACGCCACCGGGATGGCCCTTGCCGTCGAGCACCTGCTCGGTCTCGGACACCGCTCCATCGCCCACGTGGCGGGCCCCCAGAGCATGTCCACCGGTGTCACCCGCGTCCGAGCCTTCCGGCACGCGGTCGAAACCGCCGGGATCGCTCCTGAGCGGGCACCGGTCGTGGTCAGCGAGAGCTACACCGCGCCCGCGGGCGAACGCGCCACCCACGAACTGCTCGAAAAGCATCCCGATACGACGGCCATCTGCGCCGGCAACGATCTGATCGCCCTCGGAGCACTTCACGCTCTCAAGGCCAGGGGCCTGCGGTGCCCGCAGGACATCTCCCTCGTCGGCTTCAACGACATGCAGTTCGCCGACGAATTCCAGCCGCCGCTGACCACCGTGCGCGTGCCGCACCTCGACCTGGGGGCGGAGGCGGCCCGCCTCCTCCTCGAGCGCCTGGACCGCTATGAGGAGAAGGGCCACCCCGCCCCCATGTCGAAGACCGTCTTCCTACCGGTGCGTCTGGTGGTCCGGGCCTCGACCGCCGCGCCGCCTCCTCACGGTGCGTAGCGCCCCTCAGGCGACCAGCCGGAGCGGCTGCTCAAGGGCGCCCACCAGGGCCTCCATCCACTGCGCGGCCAGGGCACCGTCAATGGCACGGTGATCGACGGAGAGCACCAGCGTCATCTGCGTCGCGACCTGGACGGTGCCGTCGACGACGAGCGGTGCCGGCCGTCCGGCGCCGACCGCGAGGATGGCGGAGTGCGGCGGGTTGATGATCGCCGAGAACTCGTCGACGCCGTACATCCCCAGGTTGGTGACCGTGAGGGAGCCGCCTTCCAGGTCGCCCTGCTGCAAGCTGCCCTGGTTGGCCTTCTGTACGTACGCCTTGACCTCGCGCGCGATCGCGCTGGGGGACATCCGCTCGACCGCGGACAGGACCGGCGTGACCAGTCCGCGCTCCGAGGCGATGGCCACCGCGATGTCCACCGACTCGAACTGCCGCATGCCCTCGTCGGTCCAGATCACGTTGGCGTCGGGTACCGCCTGGTGCGCGACCGCGACCGCCGCGATCACCAGGTCGTTGACCGAGATCTTCTGGGGCGACACCTCGTTGAGCTGCTTACGGAGGGCGAGCAGATCATCGATGCGGGCCGTCCGCTTGAGGTAGAAGTGCGGGACCGTCTGCTTGCTGGCGGTCAGCCGGCTCGCCACGGCGCGCCGCAGCCGGGTGTGGGGGATGTCGCGGAAACCGGCGGTCTGCGGCTGCGGGCTCGCCGTCCGTACGGGCGCGGGCACCGGCTCGACGGGCGCGGGCTGGGCAGGCGCGGGCACCGGCTCGGCGGCCGCCGCCGCCGACGCACGGGCTTCCTCGACGGCGCGTTCCACGTCCCGGCGCACGATGCGGCCGTGCGGACCGGTAGGGCGGACCTGGTCGGTCGTCAGGCCCGCCTCCTTGAGGATCCTGCGGGCCAGAGGGCTGATGAACACCCGGGCGTTCTCCGACTCCGTGGTGACCGGGGGAACCGGAGCCTCCTGCGCGCTTGGCGAGGCTTCGGGCGGCGTCGCCGGAGCCGGCTCCCGGTCGGTCGGGCCGGCAGGGACGCCGAGTTCCGCCAGGAGCTGTTCGACGTCGGCCCCGATCTCCGACTCGTCGCCGAGGAGGGCGATCGGGGCACCGACCTCGACCGTGGAACCGTTGGGGACGAGCGCCCGGAGGATCACCGCGTCCGACTCGGCCGCCACTTCGACCAGGGCCTTGTCGGTTTCCAGGACCACAATCGGGTCCTCGGTCCTGTACGGGGTGTTCTCCTTCACCAACCACTCGGACAGGACGGCTTCCGTCGCTCCGGCGGCGACTTCCGGCAGGCGAAGCAGCGTTGCCATGGTCTTCTCCTAGCTCTGAGTCCGTGAGGTCAGTTCGAGGCGATGTCGCGCAGGGCGCTGACGACTTCTTCGGTACGGGCGATCGCCGCCCGCTCCAGGACCTTGCTGATGCTGGGCGATGCCTCACCGCCGGTGACGCGCTCGATCGGGGCGTCGAGCCAGTCGAAGAGGCGACGCTGGATCTCGTCGGCGAGCCAGCCGCCGTAGGACGTACCCCGCGCGCCCTGTTCGACGATGAGCACCCGGTTGGTCTTCTTGACGCTCGCCTCGATGGTGTCCCAGTCGAGGCTGGCCCGGTCGAGCCACCGCAGATCGATGAGGTCGGCCTGGAGCTGAGGCACCTGGTCGAGCGCTTCCAGGCAGTGGTTGACCATCGACAGATAGGAGATCACCGTGAGGTCCTCGCCCTCCCGGCGCAGCGCCGCCTTGCCCACGGGGATGCGGTAGTCGAGGTCGTCGACCGGCCCTGTCCCTGTCGTCTGGTAGAGATCGACGTGCTCCAGGACGACCACCGGGTCGTCGCAGGCGAGCGCGGTGTTCATGAGACCCACGTAGTCGAAGGGGTTCGACGGGGCGACCACCCGCAGCCCCGCCGCCGTGGTCAGGATGCCGGCCGGATCCATCGTGTGCTGCGACCCGTACCCGGTGCCGGCCGCGAGCTTGGAGCGCAGCACGAACGGCACGGCGCCGTCGCCGCCGAACATGTGCCGGGCCTTGGCGACCTGGTTGAACAGCTGGTCGGCCGCGACCCACATGAAGTCCGCGTACATGAACTCGACCACCGGGCGGAACCGGCCGTCGATAGCCATGCCACCGCCCAGGCCCGCGAAGGCGTTCTCGCTGATGGGCGTGCCCAGCACCCGGTCGGGGAACAGCTCCAGCGCCCGCTTTGTCGCGCCGTTGGTGCCGCCCTTGAGCCGGTTGACGTCCTCGCCGAGGACGATGATCCGCTCGTCGGTCTCCATCCGGCGTCCGATCACGTCGCTCACGACGTCGATGAACCGTCGGTCCTCCAGTTTCCCGGAGAAGGTGGCGGCCTCTTCGTACCGGCTGCCTTCGAGTTCGCTCAGGTCTCCGCGGACACCCGCGTCGACGAACGTGCTGTCCGGCCAGGCCGCGGGCTTGATGCGCCGCTGGCCGGGCTTGCCGCCCGGGGCCGCTTCCAGGAGTGAGTCGCCGATCTCCTGCATCACGGCCGTCACCTGCTTCTGCGCGGCCGTTATCTGCCTCGCGGTCGCGAGCTTGCGGCGGATGATGTTGGCCCGCAGCATCTCCAGGGCGTCGCGGTCGCGCCAGGCCTTCTCCTCTGCCTTGTCCCGGTAACCGAAGGCGCTGCCCGGGTAGGCGCCGTTCTGGTGGAAGTACCGGTACACCTCGGCCTCGATGATGGTCGGGCCGCGGCCGGCGCGCATGTGCTCGAGGGCTTCGTTCATGGCCAGGTTGACGGCGAGGGCGTTCATACCGTCCACGCGCCAGCTGGGGATGTTGAAACCGGTCCCCCTGCCCGACAGCCTGGGCTCTGCCGTTACCTCGCTGACCGGGGTCGACACGGCGTACAGGTTGTTCTCGATGAAGAAGCAGATGGGCAGCCGCCAGGCCGCCGCGAGGTTGAAGGTCTCCAGGACGGAGCCGATGTTCACGGCACCGTCACCGAAGTACGTCACGGTGACGGCGTCCGTCCCCGCGTGAAGCTGGTTCCAGGCGAAGCCGGCGGCTTGCGGGACGCCGCCGCCGACGATGGCATTGGTGCCCATCGCCCCGGCCTCTTTCCACTGCAGGTGCATCGACCCGCCCCGGCCGCGGCAGAAACCGTCGGACAGACCGCAGATCTCGGCGAGGGTGCGGCGAAGCACCATGCGTACGTTCTCGTCCAGCTCGGGCAGCCCGTCGGACTTGCTGGGCAGGACGTGACCGAACGCCTTGGCGAGGAACTGGTGGTGTCCGCGGTGTGTGCCGTTGACGAAGTCGTCGCTGCGCAGCGGCAGCGCCGATCCGACCGCGCCGCCCTCCTGGCCGACGCTCGAGTGCGCCGGACCGTGGATGAGACCTGCACCGGCGAGCTCGAGCACGTACTCCTCGAACGCCCGGATCCACTGGGCCTGGCCCAGCATCCCCAGCAGGAGGGCGGGGTCCGCAGCGTCCCAGTCATCGGCTGAGGCGCTCAGCTCGACCCACGGCGAGCTGGGGGTCAGAGTGTCACGGCTAGGCATGGGCGCTCCCTGGAGAGTGACTGAGAGACCTGGAATGGATCCATTACGTAAGCCATCTCGTCTGAGACGGGCCTTTGACCCTAGACTATGCGCCGTAGGATGCGTGAAGGCAAGCTAAATGGATCCATTTGGAGAATCATGTCAATCCCTGGGCTGACCCGCCTGGACCACGTCGGCCTCACCGTGCCTGACCTCGATCAGGCACGCGAGTTCTTCGTGGACGTACTCGGATGCGAGTACATGTACGCTTTGGGCCCCTACCAGGACGACGGTCACTGGATGAGCGAACACCTGGGGGTCGACGACCGGGCCGTGATGCGCCGACTGCACTTCTTCCGCTTCGGCGGTCAGGCACTCTTCGAGGTCTTCGAGTACGAAGCGCCCGACCAGCGCACGCAGCCGCCCCGCAACAGCGATGTGGGCGGCCACCACATAGCCCTGTACGTCGAGGACCTCGACGCCGCGGTCGCCGACCTGCACCGGCGCGGCCTGCGGGTACTCGGCGAACCGACGACGAGCAAGGGTGCCAGCGAAGGTCAGCGCTGGGTCTACTTCCTGTCACCATGGGGGATGCAGTTCGAGCTGGTGTCGTACCCCAACGGCAAGGCCTTCGACCGAACCCGCAGGCTTTCGCCTGAGCGAGACGATTAATAGGAGTGAGACGAGTGTCCGACGGGAACGGCACCCTGCGGGCCGCTGTCGCCAGCCAGCGGATCGCCGACCAGCTGCGGGAGCGCATCCTGTCGGGCCGCCTGGCCCCCGGCACGCGGATCATCCAGGACGACCTCGCGGAAGAACTGCGAACCAGCAGGCTGCCGGTCCGTGAAGCACTGCGCATCCTGCAGTCCAAAGGTCTGGTCACCCTTCGCGCGAACCAGGGCGCCTGGGTCACCCAGATGGACATGCGTGAGTGCGAGCTGAGCTACAAGATGCGTGAGCGGCTGGAACCCCTCCTGCTCGCCGAGTCCGCCCCGCACCTGACGGACGCCGACATCGCGGAACTGGCCGAACTCCAGCAGCACATCGAGCAGACCGACGACGTCGAGCAGTTCCTCGTCCTCGACCGGCAGCTGCACTGGGCCACCTACCGCCACCACCGCGCCGACGAGCTCGCGAACATCGTCGCCCGGCTGTGGGACACCACCCAGCACTACCGCCGCGCCTTCACCCACCTCACCGCCGGCCAACGCAAGTGGATCATCAGCGCCGAGCACCACCTGCTCATCGAAGCCCTGCGCGACCGCGACCAACAGTCCGCCGAGCGGATCCTCCAACTCCACATCCGCCGCACCCGCGTCGAACTCTCCCACCACCCCGAAGTGTTCGACGCTCAGCCCGCCAGCGAGTGAGCATCAGCGGCCCCGCGCCACCCGACATCGGTCGACGACCATCCGACTGTCCGGGGTGAAGGGCCAGTCAGTCATGGCATGCCGACAGAAGCGTCCCCTCCAGCCTGCCGGCCAAAGCAGCCCAAAAGAGCGATTCCTCCCATGCCTGAACGCCCGGGGTTCCTCGCTAGATCACGCTGAAATGGGGGGAGAGGAACCGCGGGTCTAGAAGGGGGTGAGGGTCAGCCGGACGCCGGTGGGGGCGGTGATAGCCCCCAGCGCGCGGGGCGCGGCCAGTGCCAGAGACGGCCCGCCACTGCGGCACCGGCCAGGGAGGTGAGCATTCGCCTGCGGGAGATCATCGCTGATCCCCTTACGTCGTTGGAGAGGGCGGGAACTGGGGGCCGGGGGGAGCCGCCGGGTCAGCCGATCGTCCATTTCTGGTTGGCGCGGCCGGAGCAGGACCAGATCTGCAACCGAGTGCCGTCCGCCGAGGAGTTGCCGGTGGGCCGTCACGCGCATGTCAATAACTCCCCGGGTGCTGAGTTCATTGCGGATATCCCTTTGCGTGCCCGGACGATCGACGGTCATCATCCCTGGATGGTCGAGAGTCTCCACAACGACGGTCGCGCGGGGATCGACGCGGACCTGGTGAAGCGACTGATCGCGTCGCAGTTCCCCCACTGGGGCCATCTGCCCGTGAGCCCAGTCGCGGTCGACGGGTGGGACAACCGCACCTACCGCCTCGGTGACGACATGACGGTGCGCCTTCCCACCGCCGAGGGCTACGCCCCGGCGGTCGACAAGGAGGACCGGTGGCTGCCCGTGCTCGCGTCGTCCTTGCCGGTGCCCGTCCCTCCGGTGCTGGGGAAGGGGGCACCAGGGGAGGGATATCCGTTCAGCTGGTCGATCCGCGGGTGGCTGGACGGCGAGACCGCCAGCCCTGACCGCATCGACGACATGTCGCATTTCGCGGCCTCGGTCGCCCAATTCATCCTGGCCCTGCAGAGCATCGACGCGACCGGCGGCCCGCAGGCCGGCGCACACAGCTTCCATCGCGGCGCGTCGCCGGCGTACTACGACGACGAGACCCGCCGCTCCCTGGCCGTCCTGGCCCTCCAGGACGGCCGCATCGACGTTGAACGGGCCTCGGCCGTGTGGGACGCCGCCCTCGTGGCCACCTGGCAGGGACCGCCCGTGTGGTTCCACGGGGACATCGGCAGCGGCAATCTCCTGGTCAGGAACGGAAAGCTGGCCGCGGTCATCGACTTCGGGACCTCGGGCGTCGGTGATCCCTCCTGCGATCTGGTCATCGCGTGGACCATGTTCTCGGGCGACAGCCGGGAGGCGTTCCGCAGCGCCGTCGGCCAGGACCCCGCCATGTGGGCGCGGGCGCGGGGGTGGGCACTGTGGAAGGCTCTGATCTGCGTGGTCGAGTACATCGACACCGACCCGAAGCGAGCCGCCGAGCACCGTCGCGTGATCGATGAGGTCCTGGCGGACCATGGCATTCTTGGCTGACGTTCGGTCGGATCAACCCGGTCGCAAACGGTGTCTACGCTTCGGGGGAAGCCCCTCGTGGGAGGCCACCCGAATGAAGGATGAACATGAACGACGTCGCCGGATTCAAGAACATTCCCCCGACCACCCTCGCCGACGTCCTGGGACGCGAGCAGGTCATGAACATCGACATTCGCCCTCTCTGGCCCTCCATCCCGCGAGTTGCCGGCCCGGCGTTCACCGTGCGGTGCCCGCCGGGTGACAACCTCATGCTTCACGCCGCCATCTATCGGGCAGAGCCCGGTTCGGTCATCGTCGTCGACGCGGGCGGTGACGTCGACTACGCGGTTGCGGGCGGCAACGTTTGTGCCATCGCTCAACGCCGAGGGATCGCGGCGTTCGTGGTCGACGGGGTGATTCGTGACCTCGCCGAGGTGCGCGAAATGGGCTTTCCCGTCTTTGCCAGGGGGGTCATCCCTGTCCCGGGGACCAAGGCAGCCGTTGAGCCGCTCAATGGCACTGTGCGGTGCGGCGGTGTGAGTGTGAATGCCGGCGACATCGTGGTGGCCGACGAAGAGGGCATCGTGGTCACCCCCAGTGCCCGCCGGGAGCAGGTACTCCTCGAGGCTCAGAAGAAGTTGGCCAAGGAGGCCGACGAGTCCCTCGATGCGTGGGAGAAGGCGCACCGCGCCCGCATCGACGAGATCCTGGGCGAAAACGGCTTCCAAGACTGATCGACGCGGGCTGGGCTGTTTCGTCGCCGGGGATCACCACCTTTCTTCCGTGGTTGGGACTTGATCAATGGCTCTGTCCGCAGTTCCTTGACGGTTCAGCCGATCATCAGCGCGGCAAGCACAAGCACCGGAACCGCTTGAAAAGCTGCGGCTCGGCGCAGCCGGGCCCACCACAGGGCAGCGCCGATGGCCGCCGCCACGCCGCAGGCCGTGGCCAGTTCGGGCAGGGGCGGCTCGTACGGCTCTTGGTCCCAGTCCGCGGCCCAGCCGGTCATTCCGGCGGCCAGCAGCCCGTAGCCTACGGCCAGGGCGTTGACGGGCAGCAGCGCGAGCACCGCAACGGTGTTCCTCCATTTCATACGGATCATCCTCGTCCCGGGCGTCGGCTAGGGCATGAGTATCCGTACGCAGGTCATGACCCGCTGGGGTCCGGGATGGGGTAGGTGGCGAGCACCAGGTCGATGAGGGCTCGGGCGGCTGCCGAGGGTGGACGGTCGTCGGGTGTGATGAGGGATACGGCGAAGACCGGTCCCGGCTGCGCCGGGAGCAGGGCCACGCGGCGGGGTTCGGGGACGAGGGACGGGCTCAGGAATGCGAACCCGAAACCCGCCCTGACCAGGTCGATCACGGTGGGGATGTCGGCCACCTCGACGGCGATCTCGCGTTGCAGGCCCGATTCCAGGAAGAGCTGGTCGACGCTGCGTCGGGTTCCCCAACCGGGTGGAAAGTCGACGAAGCGTGCGCCGTCGAGCTCCGAGAGGGGGATGAAGCGGCGGCTGGCGAACGTGTGATCGGGGGGGCAGGCCAGTGACATCGGTTCGGAGGCCAGTGGGTGCACGGTCAGGCCGGGCGGATACCCGTCCGGGAGTGCGACGAAGGCAAGATCGAGCCTGCCCTCGGTGACCTGGCGGGCCAGTTCGACGGACCCGCCCTGCAAGGCGTTCGGCACGATCTGGACCTTGGGCCGCTCCCGGTTGTAGCGGGCGAGCAGGTTGCCGAGGTCGATGAGCGCCAGTGAGTGCATGATGCCCACTCGTACGCTGCCGCGCACCCCGCCGTGTACGGCGGCGACGGCGTCCCGGGCGGCGTCGGCCGCGGCGAGCGTGCGACGCGCCTCGACGAGCAGTGCCTGGCCGGCGTCGGTGAGCTCGACGCGGTGGGTGGTGCGGTCGAACAGCCGACCGCCGAGTTCGCGTTCCAGTGACCGGATCGAGACGGACAGGGCCGACTGCACGAGGTGAATCCGCGCCGCTGCGCGCGTGAAGCTGCCTTCCTCGGCGACCGCGAGGAAGTGCTCGAGGTGGCGTAGCTCCACTTCATGCTCCGGATTGATAACAGTCATGAAAGGTCTTCGTTGGACAGCATAATCGCAGCCCGGGAGAGTGAAGGAAGGGTGGCGCTGCGGCTGCCTGTCAGCTACGCGACGAGGAGATCCACTTCATGTCATCCGCCACCACCGAGGTCGATCGGGTCCGTGCCGGACACCGGGCCCGTGCCGGACACCCGGCCCACGCTCTTCTTCGCAGCCGGCACCACGCATGGGGCTTCTGGGTGGCCGCGCTGGCCTTCCTGGTGAACATGGGATTCTCGGCGGTGCCGACGCCGCTGTACGTCCTGTACCAGCAGCGCGATCACTTCTCCACGATCATGGTCACGGTCGTCTACGCCGTGTACGCGGTCGGCGTGATCGGCAGCCTGTTTCTCGGCGGCCACGTGTCGGACTGGGTGGGCCGCAAGCGGGTGTTCGTGCCCGCGCTGCTCGTCAACGTGGCAAGCGGCCTGATCTTCCTGTTCGCACCCAGCCTTCCCGGACTGCTGGTCGCCCGCGTCATCTGCGGGATCTCCATCGGATTGACGACCGCGACGGCCACCGCCTACCTCGGTGAGCTGCATGCGGGCGTTTTCGGCGGCAAGGCGGTGTCGCCGCGTCGAGCCCAGGTCGTCGCGACGGCTGCCAACCTCGGCGGCATCGGATTCGGCCCGTTGGTCGCCGGGTTCCTGGCCCAGTACGCGCCGCAACCGCTGCGGGTGCCCTACATCGTCTTCGGCATCGTGTTGCTCGTGCTCGCCGTGCTCGTGGCGGCCTCACCGGAGACCGCGGAGCGGCCGGTTCCGGCGCCCAGGTGGCGGTCGCAGCGCGTGGCGGTGCCCGCGCACGCGCGGCGGATGTTCTTCGTCGCCACCGCGGCGGGCGTTGCCGCGTTCGCGGTCTACGGCGTGTTCAATTCGCTGGCTCCGACGTTCCTGGCCGGCACGCTGCACCAGAACTCGCATGCGGTGGCCGGCCTGGTGGCCTTCGCCGCGTTCGCCGCGGGAGCGGTCGCCCAGATCGCACTCAGCCGGGCCGGCGTCGTGCTGACTCTTCGGGTCGGCCCGCTGCTGCTCATTCCTGGGCTCGCGCTGCTCACGGGCGGGATGTGGTTGCCGAGCCTGGCGATGTTCATCGCGGGCGGCGTGCTCACCGGTGCCGGTGGTGGCCTGGTCTTCCGGGGCGCGCTGGCCGCCGCCGGCTCGACCGCCCCGCCGGAGGCACGGGCCGAGGTGCTCGCCGGTTACTTCCTCGGCGCGTACGTGGGCCTGTCGGTTCCCGTCGTCGGCCTGGGCATCGCCACGCAGTACGCGTCGGCGCGCTCGGTGATGCTGGTGTTCGTGGTGCTTGTGGCCGTCGCTCTGGTGCTGTGCATACGCGCCCTCCGCGGCGAGCACGCCAAGCAAACCGAGCAAACCCAGCACAACTGAGCTCGTCGTGACATGGCGTTGTGCCGAGGCCGGCTGACCCCATGTCGGTGGGAGTGCTGTTCGACGATCGGTTCGACGGTCCGCGCGGCAGCCGGCCGGCTGAAGTCGCCGCGATCCGACGCCGGTTGCTGGACGTGCTCTACGGGGGCGGGGGCCGGGCGCCCGGGGCGGCGTTCCCGGTGGAGCGGGCGTTCGCCGATCTGTGGGCGCGGATCACCGAGGGCATGTCGGACTCGTGGTGGGAGCGCGCCGCCGGGCACTGGGCCGGGTACTCCCAGGCGCACGTCGAGGAGGTCGCCAGCCGCAGCACCGGCGCGGTCCCGTACGTCTCATACGTCGTCGACCGACGACAACGCCGCCAGGCGCCGCCCATCGGCACGCGACGCCGCCCCACCTATTTGCGCGGCCTCTTACTGCCCCGGGGTGAGGACGTAGGTGTTGAGGGCTGCCACTGTGGTCAGGGGCGTGGGGGAGCCCAGGTCGTAGCGGTCCACGGCGATGTAGTTCGGCTTCTTGCGGGCGGCGGGCTCGCAGAAGTTCTCTGTACGGTTCTGGAGCTTGCCGTTGTCGGTGGTGACGGTGGCGCTCAGGGTGGCGTCGCGGAAGTGGTTCATCACGAACAGGGGGTGGAAGGCGGCCGAGTCCGTGGTGAGCGGCCGGTCGGTGCCCCAGCGGCTGTAGCAGGACCAGTCGGAGTCGGCGAGGGGTGATCCCATCGACCAGTAGTTCTCGACGGTCCACTCACGCTGGTACATCACGCCGAAGGTGTCGCGGGTGGCGTAACCGTTGGAGATGTCACTGGCCCTGGTCCGGTCGCTGAAGATCAGCAACTGCTTGCCGCGCGCGGCGAGGTTGGCCATCGTCGGCCAGCCGTTGGCGGCGACGCCGTCCTGGTCGGGGCGGTAGAGCACGTCGGAGAGGCCGCTGATGGAGGCGAGCGAGGACTTCAGCACCGAGGAGGAGACGTAGTCCTCGAGGAACACGGTGACGAACTGGCCGGGGTTGGCCTTGAGGAAGTCGACCACGCGCTGCAAGTCGGTGGCGAGCGGCACCGGGCTGCTCACCCCGGAGCAGCTGTTGTGGCACAGGACCGCGGTGCCGGAGACGTCGTAGTCGTCCAGCATGAAGCCGCGTACGCCGCTGCTGAGTTGCTGGCCGATGCCCTGTGCCTGGTTG
This sequence comes from Streptomyces soli, assembly GCF_003999195.1. Classification (GTDB taxonomy): domain Bacteria; phylum Actinomycetota; class Actinomycetes; order Streptomycetales; family Streptomycetaceae; genus Actinacidiphila; species Actinacidiphila soli. The sequence goes on along the minus strand of NZ_RJVR01000306.1, from coordinate 2,647 downwards.
GGGAAGAGGCTGACGGGGAACGAGGCGAAATTGCCGTCCACGCCGTTGGCGAAGGCGTTGTGCGCGGTGAGGAAGGAGACCTGGTCCAGGGTGCGGGTGTCGGGGGAGGGCATCGCGGACTTGCCGAGGCCCACCGGGGTGAGGAACCAGCGGGCGAGGTCACCCGCGGCGCCGGTCTGCACGGCGGTCGAGCCGGACACCCCGGTCAGATACTGCGAGGTTCCGGGGACGCCGATGCTGTATGTGCTGTTGCCGGCCGCCGTGATGGTCCAGGTGGTGGTGTCCGTGCCGCAGGCCGTGGTGACGGCGGTGGTTCCGCTGCGGCCGAGGCAGGTGCCGGACTCGTCGGCGTTGCGGAGTTCGTAGCCGCCGCTGACGGCGGCCGGGGTCCACTGCTGGTGGTCCTCATTGCCCTTGGGGTTGTGCTCGGCGACCGTGCCGCTGCTGTCGGCCGCGTTGAGCCCGGTCACGTAGCTCTGGATGTACACCGAGCCGCTGGGCACCGCGGCGGCCTCCCCGGCCGTAGCCAGGGACAGGGCCATGGCGACGGCGGCCGCCCCGCAGAGAACTCGCAGATGACGCAAGGACTTTCCTCTCATCGCACGCGTACGTGAGTGATGTCGGGGTCATGACACACCGCTACGTGGGCACGGCGCCAGTACTCGCCGGTGAATACCAGGAACCCGGTGGCTGACGGCTCGCTCACGTCGATCTGGCGGGCGGAGAGCCGACCTCCCGTTTCCGCTTCCGAGCGGCTCCGTTCCTGCCAGTCTGTTGTGCACGCACTATGGACAAGACAATGTCATGTGCACTTAAATCTGGCTCCGCCTCACCTCCGCACCAGCGCCTGCCGAGACCGCGACAGGACGCCGGTGCGGGGACCGCGCACGTCCCCGCGACCCGAGGAGCCCGATGCAGTTCAGCATGCGACGCGCCACGACCGCCCTGACCGTGGCGATAGGCGTGACCGCCCTCACCACCGCCCTGCTGACGCCATCTGCGGCGTCGGCGGACGGCCGTGGCCTTCCCTCCCGCGCCACAGCCGTCTCCCGCGCCGACGCAGCGATCGCCGGCCACGCCGGCCGGCTCGCCGTCACCCCCGCCCAGGGCCGTACGGTCCGGGACGTCGTCACCGACACCGACGGCGCCCAACACGTCCGCTACGACCGGACCTACCGGGGCCTGCCCGTACTCGGCGGCGACCTTGTCGTGCACCTCGCGCCGGGCGGCGCCTACGAGGGCGCCGACCGCGCCACCCGCTCCGACCTCGCGGTGCCCACGATCACCCCCGCCGTGACCGCCTCCACCGCCGCGCACCAGGGCATCACCGCGCTGCGCACCGCCCACCACGGCACGACGTTCCGGCAGGCCAAGGCCAAGCCGCAGCTCGTGGTCGACGCCCTGCACGGCGCCCCCCGCCTCGCCTGGCGCACCACCGCCGTCGGCCTGGACACCCTCGGCAACCCGGCTGCCCGCGTGGTGCTCGCCGATGCCCGTACCGGCACCCGTATCGACGCCTGGGACGCCCTGGAGACGGCGTCCGGCGACGGCGCCTCGCTGTACGGCGGCACGGTGCCCCTGGAGACAACCCTCAGCTCCGGCACGTACCGGCTCACGGACCCCACCCGCGGCTCCACCTACACCGGCGACGCGCAGAACAAGACCGACCTGTGCGTCTTCGGGATCTGCTTCTCCCGCGCCCCCGCCGTGGTGTTCACCGACGCCGACAACCACTGGGGCACCGGCAGCGCCGCCGACCGCTCCACGGCTGCCGTGGACGCCCAGTACGGCACCAACGAGACCTGGGACTACTACAAGAACGTCCACGGCCGCAACGGCATCGCCAATGACGGCAAGGGCTCCTACAACCGCGTCCACTACGGCAGCAGCTACAACAACGCCTTCTGGGACGACAGTTGCTTCTGCATGACCTACGGCGACGGCGACGGCACCACCTTCGGCCCGTTGGTCTCCCTCGACGTCGCCGGCCACGAGATGTCCCACGGCGTCACCTCCCGCACCGCCGCCCTCACCTACTCCGGGGAGTCCGGCGGTCTCAACGAGGCCACCTCCGACATCATGGGCACCCTCGTCGAGTGGTACGCCGCCAACTCCACCGACACCGGTGACTACCTCATCGGCGAACGCATCGTGAAGTCCGGTTTCGGCAAGGCCGCGCTGCGCTTCATGGACAAGCCCTCCAAAGACGGCAACTCCGCCGACTGCTGGAGCTCGAGCGTCGGCAACCTCGACGTTCACTACTCCTCCGGCGTCGCCAACCACTTCGCCTACCTCCTCGCCGAGGGCAGCGGCAGCAAGACCATCAACGGCGTCACCTACGACAGCCCCACCTGCAACAACTCCACCGTCACCGGCATCGGCCGCGACAAGCTCGGCAAGATCTGGTACCGCGCCCTGACCGTCTACATGACCTCCAGCACCAACTACGCCGCCGCCCGCACCGCGACCCTCAAGGCCGCCACCGACCTCTACGGCGCCTCCGGCACCGAGTACGCCGCCGTGGCAGCCGCCTGGTCCGCCGTCAGCGTCGCCTAATGGGAGCTGCCGGGTCGGTCAGACTCGGTGCCGTAGCCGCCAGCAGGTGAGCACTCACGCCGCCGGAAGCGTTCGACTTCTGGGGTCAGAC
>NZ_RJVR01000187.1 GCF_003999195.1 Streptomyces soli | reverse complement strand
GCCCGGTACTCGGAGACGGGTACGCCGGGTTCGGAGAGCGGCCTGAAGAAACGGACCGGTGGCAACACCGGAACCGCGCTTCAGGCCGACTCAACCGACCCAGTCTGGGTCCGCACCCAGGACGGCACCCTCTACCCTGCCCCGGTGATGGACGCTCCGGGCGTGTCCTGGGGCTACCGTGGGTCCGGCCCGGGAGCGCTCGCCACCCTCATCGGCCGCCTGCTGAACGACGGGGCGGCCCACGCCCTCACCTACGGCGATAGCGACGTCCTCAACGCCGAGCCCAAGCTGGAAGCGTTCCTCCAGTTGAAGCACCAGCGCGGCATGCGCCTGCCCCGCCGCCTTCTGGAGAACGTTCGGCAGAACGGGCCGGACAAGCTGGGGCTGTTCGACCGGCTCAGGTTCGGCCGCCCGCCGGGCCGCCACATCCACGGCACAGCGCAGCGCCCAGCCGGCTCCCCGCAGACCGCCGCCCCACCACACCACCCACCACACACCACCAACACCCAGGTACACAAAGGCAGGCAGACGAGGGGAAGTCAGCACGGCGCAAGCGCCGAACAGGGTCGCTGAGCAGGGGAAACGCGGACTCACCACGAAGAGCGCCGCAAGTGATGGTGCAAGGAATGGTGCAAGGGATGCCGCAAGTAATGGTGCAGGTGATGTTGCCAGAGCCTGGGGTGAGGGAGTACTATTATGAATGTTGGAACGGGCGGACGGCAAACCGCTCGATCCGGTGGCCGGAACGGCAGCTCCGGCCACCGGGCCCAACCCTGTAGGTGTCAAGAACCACGCCGTGCTGGTCAGGCCACGTGTTGGTACTCGTGCAGGATGCCGTCGAGGCGGTCGTTTCGGTGGACGTTGAGGTGGGTGAGTTGGCCGGTGATCGGTTCGGGCAGGGGACGTAGCGGTGCGGCGCTTACGAGGGTGCGGTGGGGCCTGTACCGGTTGTAGAACTGCTCGTATTCGCGCAGCGCGTGGAGTCAGTGCATCTCCGAGGCGAAAAACTTCGTCGCCTTGCGCAGGATTTCCCGCTCGGTGGCCAGCGTCGCGTTCTCCTTGCGCGCGGCCTTCAGCTCCGCGCGAAACGCTTCGTTCTCGGCCTCGAGCTCCTCCTGGGTCCGCTCGCTCACCCGGTCATCCTTCGTGCTCTTCCTCGCCGTCGTGTCGCCTTGCGCGTCGGCGGCGTCGATCCACCGGCGCAGTGTGTCCCGTCGGATGCCCAGGTCACGGGCCACCTGGGGCGATCGTGAGGTCCGGGTCCGAGTGGTACAAGGCCACAGCATCAACCTTGAACTCAGGCGAATACACCTTCATGACCACAAGTGGTCCCTCCTCCCCGGTTCCCACCGGGGCCGGGGAGGAGGGACCACCACTCAGTGGGAAGGTCCGCACCGTGACCGGCCAGTGGGACCCGAACATCCGTGCATGGACGTAGCCATCCTGCCTCGCGGCGTGGCCAGCCATCGGCCTGGCCGCACTCTTCGAATGGATGGCGTACGGACAGCCGTCACTGAACGTGCCCGCACGGCCCGTGACAAGGCACCCACCTGACGGTCAACAAGAACCAGTGACGACAGCCCCACCCCTGGCAGCTTGCTGGCGCGCGCCATGGGTCGAGCCGCGGTACCGCCACCTATCCCTCCGGTCAGTTGGGCCGGCGGGGCGCACACGACAAGAGCGGGACCTCGGCCCGCGGGCCCAGGACACGTTCGAGGTGCGGGTCGATCTGGGTGAGCAAGCCGCGCAGCCGGTTGCTGATGCGGGTGGCCTCGCCGGCCAAGTCGTCGTCGAAGCCGACGATCATCTCCAGCTCGTCGTCCAGCTCGATGGCGCGGAGGGTGTGCGGCATCGACCGGGCGGCGTCGGCGATGACGAAGGCGTCGCGGGCGTCGGTCTTGGCCTCGCCGGGATAGAGGTCGGCGATCCACCGCATAGTGAGACCGGGCAGATAGGCGACCTGGCAGCCCATGTCGCGGGCCACCGCGATGGGCAGGGCGCCGATGGAGGCCGGCTGGTCGACGATCGCGAGGACGGTGCCGTGCTTGGACCGCAACTTCGCGAAGACCTCGCGGAGTTTGGGTTTGCTGTTGGGCAGCCGCTTGTCGAAGGCTTTCTTCCCGGTCGGGGTGACTGCGGTGGCGTGCTGTTCGCCCTTGCCGACGTCCAGGCCGAGGAAGGCGCCGATTTCGCTGGTGTCGATCACGTGCAGTCTCCGGTCGTACTTGCCAGGCCTTGGCGCGGCACCGATCACCACATCCACATTACGAAGAGCCTCCCTGCCTCCGGAGAAGCCGGTGATCATGCCCCTAATCAGCGGTCTGTCGAGCCGGTGACACCACCCCCAGGGCCATGCGTTCGACAAGGGGGGACCAGTCGTGCCAGCTCCAGAGGCCGGGAGCCCCATTGCGGGGCCACGAAGAAGGTAAGGAGGGCGACCGGCAGAATGAGTCCACGGGGCCGGATCGGAGGCGGAGTTGAGTGCAGCGGAGAGTGCCGGCGGGTCGGCACGCCGACCCGACCTCGCCGTACCCTGCCTGGTCGGCCGCAACCGCGACCTTTCGTTGTTCGATCAGGCCCTCGACGGGCGGCCGGGCCTCATCGTGGTCGCGGGTGAGGCGGGGATCGGGAAGACCCGGCTGCTCCATGAGCTCCTGCGGCGGCGTCGGGAGACGGCGCTGGTCGCGGTGTGCCCGCCGTTCCGGGAGCCGTACACGCTCGGCCCGGTCGTCGACGCCGTACGCCGGCTGGCCGAGTGTGTCGCCGGCCTGCCCCTCACCGGGCTGGCGGGGGCGCTGCGGGCGGTCTTCCCGGAATGGGCCGAGCAGCTGCCGCCTGCGCCCGAGCCGCTGCCCGACGCCGCAGCCGCCCGGCACCGTCTGCTCCGCGCGCTCGTCGAGCTCATCGACGCCCTCGGCGTCGGGCTGTTCGTGGTGGAGGACGCCCACTGGGCCGACGAGACCACGCTTGAGCTCCTGCTGTTCCTGCGGGCCCGGTGGGAGCGGGGCCCGCGCCTCGTCCTCACCTACCGGCCCGAGGACGTCCGCCCGGAGTCGCTGCTGCGCCGGCTGGTCGCGCAGGCCGGCGTCACCCGCCTGGAACCCAAACCCTTGGACACCGCTGGGACGGCGGACCTGGTGTCCTCGATGCTTGGCGGGGAGCCGGTCTCGGTGGAGTTCGCCGAGTTCCTCCGCAGCCACACCGACGGGCTGCCGCTCGCGATTGAGGAGTCCGTCCGTCTGCTTTACGACCGCGCGGACCTGGTCTGTGAGGACGGCGCCTGGCTGCGGCGCGACGTCGCGGAACTCGACGTACCGCCCAGCATCCGCGACGCCGTGCTCGAGCGGACCTCCCGCCTCGGGCCGGCGGCAGGCGCGGCGCTGGCCGCGCTCGCCGTGCTCGAGGGGGAGCGGGCGCCGGCGCTGGTCGCAGAGGTCGCCGGCGTAGCCCTGCAAGAGGCGGAGAACGGTCTGGTCGAGGCAATCGCCGGCGGGCTGCTGCACGAGGACCGCGACGCCCGGGTGGGGTTCCGTCACGTGCTGGCCGCGCGCAGCGTCTACCACGCCCTCGGCGCCATCGAGCGCAGTCGCATCCACCGCCGCGTCGGGGTAGCCCTCGAGCGGGAGCCGGTACGCCGCGTCGCCGAACTGGCCCGACACTTCCGGGAGGCGGGCGACCCGGGTCGCTGGGCGGTGTACGCCGAGCAGGCGGCGGACCATGCGATCTCGTCGGGCGACCCACGTACGGCGTTCGGGCTGCTCCTCGACCTCCTCGCCGGCGGTGCCGTCCGCGGCGCGGCGGTGTCTCGTCTGGTGCAGCGCATGCCGCTGTACGCCGCACCCGGTAACGGGCCGCTGCGGGAACTCGTCACCGTGCTGCGCGAGACCGCCGCCGGCGAACTCACGCGGGAGGAGCGGACCGAGGCCACCTGGCAGCTGGCCCGGCTGATGTTCCACGTCGGTGACGTGGAGGCCGCCTCGGTGGAGATGGAGCGGGCCGTGCCGGGGCTGGTCCAGGACCGGCCGGCCGCCGCCGTCCACGCGATGATGATGCTCGCTCGTCCGCTCGGTACCACGCGCCCGGCGGAGCATCACCGTGACTGGCTGGAGCGCGCCGGGCGTCTCATCGGGTCGTGGCCGGGCCCGTCGCCCGAAAACCGGCTCTCCTTTCTCGTGGACCGCGCCGCCACGCTCCTGGTGCTCGGCGATCCCGCCGGTTGGGCGGCAGCACGCGACCTGCCAGCCGAGGGGGAGACCCCCGGCGAGGTGCTGCATCGCGCCCGGGGGTTCGCCAACCTCGGTGAGGCGGCGATGCTGTGGGGCCGCTACGACGACGCCCGGCGCCGGCTCGATGCGGCCGCCGCCCTGGCCGAGGAGCACCAACACCTGCGCCTGCGCGACCTCGTCGGGGCGACCCTTGCTCACCTCGACTGGCTCACCGGCGCCTGGACGGGCCCAATGAAGTGGCAGGCCGTGGCCCTCGACGCTGACGAACCCGTGTTGCGCGCCGACGCACTGCTGCTGGCCGGTCTGCTCGACGCCGCTCGCGGCGACCACCGCCGGGCACAGGAGCGGGTCCGCGCCGCGATCGCGGTCGGGCGTCCGCGCGGCCCCGCCGACGGGTCTCGCGACCCGTCCGCCGTGCTCGCGCGGCTG
>NZ_RJVR01000104.1 GCF_003999195.1 Streptomyces soli | reverse complement strand
GGGGGTCGTAGTGCTGGCCATGCTCGGGGGTTCTCCTGTCTCGCCCACAAAGGGTAACCCGACAAGCCGGGCGTCTCAGCCGAGACTGTCAGAGAGGGTCGACGTCGGCGACGCCAGCACCTTCGCCACCTCCGGACACCTCGCCGCCTACGCCGGCCTGGCCCCCGCCTCCCGCATCTCCGGCTCCTCCATCCGCGGCGAACAACCCTCCCGACGCGGAAACAAGCAGCTCAAACGCGCCTTCTTCCTCGCCGCGTTCGCATCACTGGCCGACCCGGCCTCCCGCACCTACTACGACCGCAAACGCACCCAGGGCAAAACCCACACCCAAGCTCTCCTCTGCCTCGCCCGACGCCGCGTCGACGTCCTGTTCGCCATGCTCCGCGACGGCACCTTCTACGAATCACGACCGGCATCCGCAGCCTGACCCTTGTCGCAGGCCGCGCAGCTACGGGACGAGCCCGTCACCACGTGGTGACCACGAACCCCATGCTGGTGATCTCGCCAACCTGATGACGTCTTTCACTTCAAGAGACGTGCTCCGTCGGTGAGTTACGCAGGGGCCTCTCCGAAGGGCTCGGAGGCCGGATAGGGTGAGCCAAATGGAACAGCGCATCAGTCTGATCACGCTGGGTGTTGCCGATCTTGGACGTGCCCGGTCGTTCTATGAGTCCCTGGGCTGGGAGGGGCAGACGGTTCAGGAAACCGTCTTCTTCCAGGCGGGTGGCGTCGGGCTCGTCCTGTGGGCCCTCGACAAGCTCGCGCTCGACTGCGGCGTTGAAGATCGTCAATCGGCTGGGTTCGGCGGGATCGCGCTCGCTCACAACGTGCGATCCCCAGCCGAAGTCGACGAGCTCATAGCGACAGCGGAGCAAGCGGGCGCTACCGTCACCCGTCCTGCGGCCACGACGTTCTACGGCGGCTACGCAGGTGTCTTCGTCGACCCTGACGGCCATGCCTGGGAAGTCGCTCACAACCCAGGTTTCCCGCTTGCCGCAGACGGCTCAATCACCATCCCCGACTTCAACAGTCTTTAGGATCAGCCCGCTGGCTCCAGGACGAGCCAGCCCACTGGACCGGGGTCAAGGTGGGCTGGCCCACCCTCATCGTCATGGCTGACATCGTCGCCGGGCTTGACGAAAGAGCTAGGGGCCCCCCCGAGACTGCTGGCCTCAGCGTTGACAACACCGCCACTGACACTAAACCGAGAGATCGCACCTCATGAGAACGCGGAGCCGCACGCGTTACGCACCTAATGGAGGATGAACCTGCTCTTGGTGCGGAGCTCGGCGACAAGCGCGGCCGGGGCCTTGCGCGGCGAGCCGGCGTCGTACGGGGGCTGGGGGTCGTACTCGGTCCCCAGCTGGACGGCCTGCGCGTACTCGTCGCCGGCGACCCTGCCGACCAGGGTGAGGCCCATGTCGATTCCCGAGGAGACCCCGGCCGCGGTGATGAACTTGCCGTCGGCGACGACGCGTTCGCCGGTCGGCTCGGCACCGAACACGGCCAGGACGTCCAGCGCGAGCCAGTGCGACGTGGCACGGCGACCTTTGAGCAGACCCGCCGCCGCGAGCAGTAGCGAGCCGGTGCACACCGACGTCGTCCAGGTGCTGGTGGCGTCGGCGCTGCGCAGCCAGCCGAGCAGCGCCTCGTTGTCCATCTGGGCGGACTGACCAGGGCCACCGGGCACCACGACGATGTCGGGGGACGGCACCTCGTCGAGCGTCTTGTCCGCGACAAGCGCCAGGCTGCCGCGGTCGCCCCGCACTGGGCCCGGTTGTTCGGCGACGAAGACCGTCTCGGCACCGGGGATGCGGCAGAGCATCTCATAGGGGCCGACCGCGTCCAGTGCGGTGAAGCGGTCGAAGAGGACGATCGCGATCTGCATGGCGTTGCCTTTCAGCGGGTGAGTTCACCTGGTGAGTACGGGTGGAAGCGACGGCGGTATTCGGCCGGAGCGGTGCCCAGGGCTTTCACGAAGGCACGGCGCATCGCCTCCGGAGTGCCATAGCCGCAGGCGCGGGAGATCTGACCGACACCGTCGGCTGTGTCTTCGAGGAGCCGCCGGGCGTGCTCCAGGCGTACGCGCTCGACGTACCGGCCGGGTGTCGTGCCGATCTCCGACTGGAAGGCGCGGGCGAAGTGGCGGGGCGAGAGGCTGGCGCGTTCCGCGAGGCGCTCGACGGACAGATCGTGGTCCGGGTGCTCGGTGATCCACTGCTGCACCTCGCGCAGCGGTTCACGCCGGGCGGTCTGGACGGCGAGCTGGGCGCTGAACTGGGCCTGGTTGCCCGGGCGCCGGAGGAAGACGACGAGATGGCGGGCGACAGTGAGCGCGGTGTCCCTGCCGTGGTCCTCCTCGACCAGGGCGAGCGCGAGATCGATGCCCGCGGTGACTCCGGCGGAGGTAGCAAGTTTCCCGTCGCGTACGAAGATCGGGTCCGGATCGACCTCCACAGCCGGGTACGTCCTGGCCAGGTGGTCGCAGACCGACCAGTGTGTCGTCACACGATGGCCGTCGAGCAGTCCGGCTTCGGCCAGCAGCAGCGCGCCGCTGCACACGCAGACGATGCGCTCGGCGCGCGGTGCGTGCTCGCGCAGCCAGCTGATCAGCCGGGGGTCGGGGTGGCGGGTGCCGCTGCCGCCCGGGACGAGCAGGGTGTGAGGCGCTTCGGCCTCGGCCAGGGCGCAGTCCGGGACGAGGATGAGACCGCTGGATGTACGCACAGCAGTGCCGTCGAGTGAGGCGGTGCGGATCTCGTACGGCTCCCCGCAGTGGCGCCCTGCCCCCGTGAACACCTCCACGGGGCCCGTCACATCGAGGCTCTGCACGTCGTCGAAGACGACAACCAGCACGGATCGCTGCGTCATGACATCCATCCTTCGCGGCGACCGCGATGGCCGCAATGACGAATAACCCACCCTTTCTGCCACCCCGGGCTCGCCCTAACCGGCACATCGGCCAGTCGGTCGAGGGTGGTCCCGGCCGGGGCATACCGGGCCCTGCAACGGTAGGCGAGGAGGGCAGGCCAGATGAACGGGTACCGGCCCTCGTGCGCACTCCAGCTCACCGGTCTGACAGACACCGCAGACCCCCGCCACGGGCCGAACGCAGCGGATGGCCGGTCCCCTTGGCTGCCCGGCACGACCGCACCCCCGCCTCATTCAGCATCAGGAGCAGCGGGAAGGGACGCAGACAGGGTATGTCCGGGTCTTGCTGGTACTCGCCATGGGGTCTGACCTGCGGGAACGCGGCCGGTCACGGTGCGTTGCGCCGTTGGCGCAGCCGTTGCTGCAAGGGTTGGTGCGACCGTTGCCGCCCAACTCACCACGGCAGCGGTCGCGTTCCGTGCAGGGGCCGGCCGAAACCGAGAAGCTCTGCGCGCCCCGGATGGGCGCTCACACACTCGTTCCGTCGTGATCACTGAGCGCGCCGATGGAGGAAACGGTCCAGCAGGAGCAGCCCTGGACGCCGGCCTGGAGGACCTGCCCTTCGCTACCCCCTTGGCCACGGTGAGTCTGGTCGCGGACCATGACGTTGCCGAGGCCGCTCACGCGATCGATGAGCAGATCTGGCGGGCTCATTTAGCTCTAGGGAGTAATGCCGACGTCCTTGCACGCCGAGCGGAGGTAGCCGTACATCTGGGAATGTGAGGCTTCGCCGACGTTGGCGTTGGCGACGACCGCGTAGTTACCGAGCGCGACGCTCACGTTCACGTCGCTCGCCTTGGCCTGTTCGGCGTGGAGGTCCGCCGACAGCCGGTCGGCAGCGGTCTGCGCCGCCGAGTCGTCGGTCGGACGCCCTCGGACGATCTGGTACGGGGGCGGGCAGGGAAGCACGGCGTAGTGCCCCGAACCGGGCCACCCGCAGCACCACCGCGGGCGTAATTGTCGTCCCCTCACCACGAGGAGACAGCACCGACCAGACAGACGGCACCACCACCCTCGCGGGTGCTGGCCGGACACCCGTCCACGCCACCTGACCAGTCAGCGCAAGACAGAAGCCCCGGCCTTCAGGCCAGGGAGGTTCACCGTAAGCTCCACGTCACTGAAGCGGTGCTCACACGGCCGGAGGAGTTGCGTGATGAGGGGTGCGAGTCGTCCGGCACGCTCCGGCGGGTGCGGTTGGTGGGACAGGACGGCGGTGAGTGTTGCGGCTGGGGTATCGCGGCGGAACGGCGACACCTTTTCCACGGACTGGTACAGCGTCACCCCGAGGGAGAAGAGGTCGCTCGCGGCTTTCCCGTCCACCGCCTGCCCGCGGGAAGCCCGTGGGCAGGAGTGGCGCGTCCGGAGATCTGGCTGCCGATCACCAGCAGTGGTGGAACCTTCTGCGACCGCCACGGCCACCATCAAGACGACGCCGGGCGCGGGACAGCCGGGACGGTGCGACTGGCGACTCCTCGCACAAATCTACCTAATGGGACTTACCGGACCCGCACCGGATGTTCACGTCATGCCCATTCGCGCCCAGTGCACCTCTTCCTATCATCATGTGATGTCAGGCCCATGACAGTAGCCAGCACTGGGGGATCTGTGCCGGATCACCCAGCCGGGAGGGGTGGTTCGGGTGAGAGAACATCACGGGTTGAGATGGCGCGCTTGGGCGGCGCACGCGATGACGTTGCTTCTGATGGTCGCAGGGCTCGGCTTATCGGTAGGTATAGCCGTTCCCGCGCAGGCGGCGACGGTGGGCGCGGTGGTCAACGTCACGCGAAGCGCCGGCAATCAGGCCGAGGGGGCGATAGCCGTCGACCCGACCAATCCGAGCAGGCTGGCCGCCGTGTCCAACAACGGCGACGGGGCCGGTGACGGCATGACCGCCGCGTACAGCACGGACTCGGGAGCCACGTGGACCCATCGGACCATCGCTGACGGGTCTAACGGCAGCTTGCCCAAGGCGTGTTGTGACCCAAGCCTGTCGTGGGACGACTTCGGGAATCTCTTCCTGGTCTACATGGACAGCAATGCCGACACCGGCGGCGTGCACGTCGTGCTCTCCACGGACGGCGGTCAGAACTTCTCCGTGCTGGCCGACCTCTCAACGGGCTCCGGCGCCGACCAGCCGACCATCACCACCGGAGCCGGCAGTGTTTGGGTGGTGTGGACGGACACCTCGCACTCCAACGCCATAACCACGGTGGGCGCCAAGGTCACCGGGCAAGGCACGTCCGGTGTCGGGTCCTTCTCCGCGACGCAGCAAGCCGGGTCGGGCGACTATGGGGACATCGCGGTCAGCCCGACGGGCGCCGTCATGGTCACATACCAGCGACCACAGGGCGGCAGCGAGGCGGGCAAGCTCTACACGGCGCTTGATTCGGACGGGCTGGGCAGCGGGGGGTTCCAGACCGAGGCGACCGTGGTGGATCTCCACATCGGCGCGTTCTACCCGATCCCGGCGCAGAGCAGCCGCACGATCGACGCGGAAGGTGGGCTGGCCTGGGACCGTAGCGGCGGATCCCACAACGGGCGGCTGTACTACGTCTATACGGACGCACCGTCCAACAGCAGCACGGACACGAACGTCTTCGTGAAGTTCTCCGACGACTCGGGCGCCAACTGGAGTTCGCCCGTCAGGGTGAATGACGACAGCGGAACCAACAGCCAGTTCCTGCCACGGATCGCGGTGGATCAGACGTCCGGCAAGATCGCGGTGTCGTGGCACGACGCGCGCAATGCTGGCTCGGCCAATGACACGGCACAGCTATACGCCAGCACCAGCGACGCCGGCACGGCTTTCGCGGCCAATGACCGGGTCAGCGACGGGACGTCCAACGCCTCGCAGGCGCATAACGGCATTGACTACGGCGACTACACCGGGCTGGCGTACGACAGCGGCAGCTTCTACCCGTTCTGGGCGGACAACTCGAACAGCACCGGCGACAATCCGGACGGGGCGAACAACAGCTTCGACATGTACACCGCCCGCGTGAAGGAGGGCCAGGTCACGCCGCCGCCCACCGCGAGCACCCTGACCTACACCGGCGCGACGACCTCCGACTACCACGACGCCTTCACCGCCAGCGCGGTGCTGACGGCCGGCGGCAGCCCGGTATCCGGCGCGACCGTCGACTTCACCCTCGGCAGCCAGAGTTGCAGCGGCACCACCAACAGCTCCGGCACCGCGAGCTGCTCGCTGACACCCCAAAACGTCCCTGGCTCGACCACCATCACCGCGAGCTTCGCCGGGAACTCGACCACGTCCGGCAGCACCGCCTCCGCCACCTTCACCATCACCAAGGAAGAGACCTCGCTGGCCTACACCGGCCCGGGCCGCATCGCCAACGGCACCCCGGTGCACCTGTCCGGCACGCTGACCGAGGACGATGCGCCGCCGATCGCCGGACGCCAGGTCAGCTTCGTTCTGGGCACCGGCGCCAGCCAGCAGACCTGCACCGGCACCACGGACGCCGCCGGACACGCGGCCTGTACCATCGACAAGGCGAACCAGCCACTCAACGACACCGCGACCGTGCCGCTGACCGCCACCTTCGAGGGCGACGCCTACTACCGGCCGTCGAGCGCCACCGCATCGCTCAAACTCGAGTACTACACCGGCCGCGCCTACGGCCTGACCGGCAAGGTCAATCTGCTGCTGACCTCGCTCACCATCCCGCCGACCCCGGACACCGGAGCCGTCCGGACCGCCCAGGCGACGACCACCAACACGCCGTGCACGGCGTCGGTAGCTACGTTGCTGATCACCGCCCACGCCCTGTGCCCAAAGGTGACCACCACCCTCGCGCCCGGCACCTCCACTTCCACCACCACCGTCAAGGACGTCAGCATCGGCATCCCCGACGTCCCCGTGATCGGGATCAGCGGGCTGACTGCCTCGTCCACCAGCACCTGCACAGCGGCGACCGGCAGCAGCACGCTCACGCTTACCATCGCCGGTGTGCCCACGACGGTGCCGACCGCACCCAACAGCGCGATCGACCTCGGCGGCGGAGCCAAGCTCGTCATCAACGAACAACAAGCGGTACCGGGCGCCGACTTCGGCCTGACCGTGAACGCCGTCCATCTCACCGCCGCCGCAGGCCTGGTCGACGTGGTGGTGGGCTCGGCAACCAGCGACGCACACAACTGCAGCTGACCCATCCTTCGACGTGAGGGCGGTATCGGCCACGGAACGCCGGGCACCGCCCCCACGTCGAACCCACAAGACCACCGGTGGTCCGGCCCCCCACAGGCCGGGCCGAGGAGGATCACCATGCCTGCCCGCCCTCGCACCCGCCTGCCACTGCCGCCGGCCGCGGCCGTCCTCGTCGCGGCTGCCGCCCTGTTCCTCACCGGCTGCTCATCCGGGCACCGGACATCGGCCGGCCCCTCCGGCCCGGCGTCCACGAGCGCGGCCCCAACAGGCCGCGCGAGCTCGGCCACCACGCCGCCGCCCAGCAGCGAGTCGGGCACGGCGAGCCCTTCCCCGTCCGGTTCCACTGCGGTCGTACGCATCACCACACTGCGGTCCGGCCAGACCATCACCCTGCCCGCCACCATCGGCTACGCGGTCACGGGACTGCACTTCGACGCCTCGTCCGGGTACCGGCTGCGTGTGCAGCTGGGCGCCTCCGGCTCGCACGGCCTGGACCTGCCGATCAGCTCCCCCACCGGAACGGTGAAACTCCCCCCCGACAAGATGCTGCCCGGCAAGAGGGACCTGACCTTCTCGCTCACCCGGACCGGCGTCACGGCCCACCAGTTGTCGCAGCGCGTGGCGAGCCTGACCGACGTCACCATCTACGGACCTAAGTAGACTGCCGACCCAGCTCAGCCGCTACTGATCACGCGCGGAGAAACCCCGGCAGCCAGCTCGCCAGGGCGATACGTCGGTTGATCGTCGCCGATCGGCTCGTGGGCAGCGCTACTACGCGGTCGACCAGCAGCCGACGTGGAGCCGATCCTGGCACGCTACGCGCCCGAGCCGGCGTCCGTACGGGTCGCCGCACGGCTGTGCGGCCCACGGCCAGAGAAGCAGGACTCGAGCCGTCCCGCTCCATCGCCGCTTCCTGCTCGCCGATCTGAGAGCCCCATACCCTCCACGGTCCGCCGATTCAGGCGCCGCCTGACCTTGACCCCTTGTCCTGGACGGGCTCGTGGCCCGGGTGGGAGGAACGCCATGGGGTGCCGGCGTGTGGGATGGGAGGGGGCGGACCGCCCGTTGCGCGCGGGCGGTCCGCCCATGGGACGTCGTGGCTCAGGACCGGATGTCGGTCAGGACAGGGTCACGTCGTCGTAGCGGGTGTAGGTGGCGTCGCCGGTGTAGTTGTCGTCGTGGCTGATCAGGGTGAGCGTGTAGCTGTGGCCCGCGGTGACCGATGCGGTCTTCTGGAGCCAGCCGGAGGAGGACACGCAGGTCTTGGCCAGCACGGTGGTGGTCGTGCCGCTGGTGTTGTCCTTGAGTGTGGCTGTCGCCCAGTCGTAGGTGATCGTGTCCGGGCAGGTCAGGTTGTAGTAGAAGGACAGCGTGCTGGTGCCGGTGGGGGCGGTGAAGGTCTGGGCCACCGAGGAGTCGCCGTTGGTCGGCGAGGTGCTGCCGGCCCGTGCGGCGTACGTACCGGTGTGCGCGCCGGTATTGACCACCGAGGTGGTGCCGGCTGACGTCCAGCCGGACAGGCTGCCCGTCTCGAAGCTGCCGTTGGTGATCCCGCCGCCTGAGGTTGAGGTGACCGTGAGGCTGTAGGTCGCGGTGTGGGTGGCGGAGGCGCCGGTGCCGGTCACCGTGATGTTGTAGGTGCCCGCCGGGGTGGACGAGGACGTGGCGACCGTCAGCGTGGAGGAGCTGCCCGCGGTGACCGATGTCGGGTTGAAGGTGGCGGTTGCGCCGGTGGGCAGGCCGGTGGCGGACAGGCTCACCGACTGCGCGGAGCCGGCGGTCACCGCGGTGGACACGGTAGTGGTCGCCGACGACCCGGCCGTGACGCTCGATGATGTCGGGCTGACCGCCACCGAGAAGTCGTTCGTCGCGGTGGAGGCGCAGTTGGGCAGGGTGAACGCGGCCAGCCTGGTGTGCCAGTTGAAGTTGCCGTTGGCCGGGATGTACTCGTTGGTGTACCAGAAGGTGCAGTTGTCCGACGGGTCGATGGCCATCGAGGTGTAGTCGCCCCAGCGGCTGTAGCTGGTCTGGGATCCGCCGCCGGTGATGAGTGTGGTCTCGCCCTGCGTCATCGTGCCGAGGGTGTCGCCGGCCAGCCGCCCGGTGACCCGGATCCCCGGGTGTACCGAGGAGGAGGACTGGGAGTAGCCGAGGGCGGTGTTGCCGACCTTGTCCTGGGCGATCGAGCCCATCCAGCGGTACGTGGAGTCCGGGGCGTAGGTGCCCTGCTGGTAGACGGTCGGGTTGCCGCCGGACAGCCGCAGCTCGTACCACCGCACGCCCACCGAAGTCCCGGCGGTGACGGCGTGGTTGACGACCAGGGATTCGTGGTCACCGAAGTTGCGGTATGCCAGCCGGAACATGGTCCGGTCCGACAGCGAGTCGAGTTGTTGAGTGGTGCCGGTTTGTGGGATGCAGGTGCCGGTGGTTCCGCAGGCTGTGGTGTAGCTGGCCACGGTCAGTGCTGTGGGGCCGGTGAAGGTGGAGTTGGCTGTGGTGGTCCAGTCGACGTGGAATTTCCAGTAGGCCAGCGTCGTACTGGTGGTGCCCAAGCTCACCAGCAGCTCCGGCTCGCCGGAGGGTGGGGCGGTGGAGCCGTCCAGGTCCGAGCCGAGCAGGCCGCCGTAGGACGAGGAGGTGGTGAAGCACTGCTGCGTGGCGGCGGCGCCGGTCAGCATGTTCGCCCGGTTCATCGCGCACACTTCGGCGTTCAGGAAGGTACCCGCGGCCGTGAACATGTTGTAGGTGATGTAGTACGCGTCCGGCCACACCGACAGCTTCGGGTAGTCCGGGAAGCTGGAGAACTGGTAGGCGTACCGGTTGTAGCTGCCGGTGGCGTCGGCGCTGGTGGAGACGGCCATGCACTCGTAGTACGGGCCCGAGGCCGAGGAGACGTTGGCGAACTGGGTGACCACCCAGCGGCTGGCCAGGGTGTCCCAGCGGACGACGGCGTCACCGTCGTTGGTGGTCTGGCAGGAGCCGCCGAACCCGGACCACAGCGTGCTGGTGTTGGTCGGGGCCAGGAGGGTGGTGCCGGTCTTGGAGTACACGGCGTAGGCGGTGTTGACGGTCTCGACGATCTGGCTGGTGCCGACGGCGGCGTTCGGGTCCGGCGGTACCCCGGTGATGGAGTAGTTGCCGGAGCCGATGCCCTCGAAGTTCGTGCCGGTGGAGGGCGCGGACGGGCCGCCGGGGCTGGACTGCACGACGGGGTCCGGGATCGGGGAGGCCGGCGGGTGCGGCAGCCTCTCCTCGCCGTCGTCCTGTTCCTTTTTCTTGTGGTGGCCGTGGGGGCCGTGCGCGGCGGCTGCCGCCAGGGTGCGCAGCGGCTTGGAGGTGTCGTGTCGTACGGCGGGGCCGGTGTCCGCGGAGCGGTGCACGGCGTGGGCCGCGTCCGGCGCCGGGGCGGCCGCTTGGGCTGCGGGGGCGGTGAGCCAGGCGGCGGGGAGGGAGGCAATCAGGACCGCGACGGCGGCTATCCGGGTGCGTCTGAGTCGGGAGCGTGACATTGAACATCCTTTCGTGCAGCCGGAGATAGGCCCGGCTTGCGGGGCGGTGAAGGACGTTCACGCCAATTGCACGCGTGTTCGCGAGTCGCGATGCTTGCACGGGACATGTCACGGAACAAGACGGATTGCGATTACTAAGGGGGAGGCAATCAGGAATTTACGATGCACAGTCAAACGACAGTAAAAACACAGGGTTATCCCTGTGCCAATGACCTACCGGTGGCGTGCGAGCGCTCACGCGTCCCGCACCCGGGAACCCAAGCGGGCGCATCGGCGTCCAACGTTCCGCCGTACCCGCGCACTCCGTCTGGGGGCAGTGATGAAGCAACATCGCCGAACCGCCATCCGACTGCCGGCTGCCATCGCCCTGGCCGCCCTGGCCGCCTGCGGCACCGGTACCGCCACCCAGGCGTCAAGTTCGGTGCCGTCGGGTCCAACGCCCTCTGGCGGTTCAGCCACCGCGACGCCCGGCAGTACTCGTCTGTGCCTGAGCGGCACCGTCCAGGTGCTCCACCCTGTAGCGGACAACCCCCTGCGCAGCTCGTGCGTGCACGTCGGCACACGGATCGTGGTCACCCTGCAGTCGATGTCCAACTACCGGTGGGCGCCGGTCACCAGCTCCGCCCCAGCTCTGGTCGCTGTGCTGGACAACAGCGTGACGACCGACGGCACCCGGGCCGCCACAGCCCAGGCCGAGGCTCCGGGCACAGCCACCCTCACCTCCGCCGACACCTACACCCCCGACCCGAACGGGCCGCCCTCCCGGGCCTGGCAGTTGACACTCACGGTCGTCCGCTGACCGTCACGGATCGACGTGCACCAGCAGCCGCCACAGCCGGCTCTGCGGACCGAACCGGTCCCCTGCGAAGGTCGACGTCGAGCGCAGCTCGCCCTCTCCCGGACTCGTCGCGCACACGGTGACCGTCGTGGTCCCCTCCCCCGCCCCCGCCTCGACCACCGTCAACGGTCCTGCCGCGACCTCGACCGGAGTCCACCCATATGCAGGCGAGCCGTGCAGCGTGACCACAATTTGTGTCCCGCTGCGGACGCGCAGCTGCGAACTCTGCGGATCCCCCGGGCGGTAGATGACCCTCACCGGCTCGTCGGCGTGTTCGACCATACGTCGAAGCCTAGCGAGCGGTTCGTGACCGGCGGAGGCTGCTGGTAGCCGCACGAGCGGTCGGGCCGGTCGCGCTCCTTGAGCGCGACCGGCCCAGGGCCATGAGGAACGAGCTCGTAGCACTGGCGCTGGACGCCAGGAAGCCGACGCCGGCGTGCTGAAACCGGTGCACTGCCGCTCGGGACCTGCTTACTGTACGAGGCGCCCGTGACGGGCATTCCCACCGGTTAGGCGCCGCGTTCTCCACACGGGGCCAAACCGCGTCCTCGCTCAGCGCGGGATGTGGATGCCCAGTTGCCAGAGCCGGGTGCGGGGGGCGAAGCGGTGGCCGGTGCAGGCAGAGCGGAAGGTGGCCGTTCCGGGTTGAAGGGCGCGGGCATTGGTGGTGCCGGTCCACCGTGACGGTTCGGGTGCGAGTGGTGACTGGGGAACAGGAGTGGTTGGTCTCCCGTCCCGGTGCGGGGCGGGAGACCACTCGTTTCAGGAGATGTTGACTGCGGTGTCGTCGATTGCGAACGAGGTCTGGAGGGTGGAGTCTTCGGTGCCGGTGAACTTCAGGGTGACGGTCTGGCCGGCGTATGAGGACAGGCTGAAGGATTTCTGCGCGTAGCCGGTGTTCTTGTTGAGGTTGGAGTACGTGGCCAGGGTGGTGGAGCCGGCCTGGACGGTGAGCTTGTCGTAGGCCGTGCCGGTCGTGGTCTCCGCGGTGTCGATGTGCAGGTAGAAGCTGAAGTTCGCGGTGGTGCAGGAGGCCGGGATGGTCACCGACTGGGAGAGCGTGTCGGTGTGGGTGGAGCCGTAGCCGTCCAGCCAGGCGTCCCAACTACCCGTACGGGCGGGCTCGGAGGTGTTGTTGCTGATGACGCCGGAGCCCGAGGTCCAGGGTGCGGCGGTGCCGGTCTCGAAGCCGGGGTTGCCCAGCAGTTGGGCGGGCGTGCAGGCGCCGGCGGGGTTGATGGTCCAGGTGAAGGATGCGCTGCCGGAAGGGCCGGTGCTGTCGTGTGCGGTGACCGTGGGGCTGTACGTACCGGCCGTTGAGGGCGTACCCGAGATCAGGCCGGAGCCGGAGTTGATCGCCAGGCCGGGGGGCAGGCCGGTCGCGGTGTAACTGAGTGTGCCGCTGGCCGTGTCGGTCGCGGAGATCGGCAGCGAGGCGGCTGTGCCCGCGGTGCCGGTCTGACTGCCGGGATTCGTGACGCTGACGCTGCCGCCGGTGCCGCTTGCGAACTGCACGTCAAGGACGCTGTGCAGTTCGATGCCGTTGGGGGCGACCCCGGTCTGGCCGTGCTGGAAGTCGAAGAAGCCCACTCCGGTGACGGTGACGGGCACATTCGCGGTCTGGAAGCTGCCCGTGGCCGTGTATTTCGCGTCGAACTGGCCGCGCGCCTTCTGCACGCTGGACAGCAGCGGACTGCCGGCGCCTAGGCACGCCGGATCGGGAATCTCGGCGATCATCGTGTGGCCGGCCTTGTCGTCCAGGACCAGGTGGTAGTCGGAGTCCGCTTCGAGCTTGTACTGCGTCAGCGTCGCCGACAGCCGGTAGACCGTGGTCTCGGTTGGCTTCACCCGGTTGTTGGCCGGCAGCGTGCCCGGCGCCGGGATCGCGGTGAGCGAGGCAATCGTCGTCGCCGTCGTGGACTGGAGATTGATCAGCCCGGCATCCGCGTCGGTGCCGGTCTTCACCGACCACCGCTCCACACCGCAACTCCCGGTGAGCGACGCCGGTTTGGCCACCACCTCTTCATGTTCCTCGGCATCGGGCGTGGAGTGATAACGGGGACCGGCGCTTCCGACCGTCACGGACAAGGTGACAGCGAGGACGGCCGCTGCGAGCACGGCCAGGTACTTCCACCATTTCTTCGGCACGGAGCGACTCCCAGGGGGTAGGGATGATCCGGCAACCCGGGGCTGCCGGGCTCGGCAGGGTCGCCGGCGAGGGGCCTGTGCGCGTGATGTGGGTTTGCTGTGCAGTGGGGGGACCCGCAAGGAGTGTGACGAGCCGTCGGTTGACGCGCATAGACCAACGACGTAAACACTTGGCCGTGCACGGTCAAGTTTTGTCCTCATCTTCAGCCGGTGCAGGTAGCAGCTGGGCTCCAGGAACTCGGCGAACGAAGTGGTTGGGGTTATCTCGTTCACCGGGCACACCAACGGTGACCAGGTAGCGCGGCTCGCGCAAAAGCAAGGAACCCGCAGCGGGGTCGACGCAGATGAATCTCGCGTCCCCGGGCATCGGTCAACCAGCTTCGGGCAGGCGCCCCGGTATCCGTCGGCCGGCAGTCCCGTCCGGGGTGGCGGGTGGGCAGCTCGACCAAGGTCGGTGCGGCTGCCCGAGCTCAGACAGACGGCGGCGCCGGTCAGGGGCTCGCCGAGCAGGCTCCGGCACGAGGCCACATCTGCGAGGCACAGCCGGCAGTTGGTCGAACGGCATTCCCCGGCCGGGCCCGCCGCCGGCTTCGTTCTCACTGGACCATTAAAAGGAGGAGTACGCGATGACAACCACCACGGATTTGGTCATTCCGGCGTTGCATGACGCCCGCGACGCCCAAGCTGCGGTCGTCGAGAAGTTCCAGGCTCACATAGCGGTCACCCCCGCCGGGAGCTACCGGCGGATCCTGGAGCGCCACGTCGCCGACGCCGAGGAACACGCCAGCAGCATCGACGAACACCTGCACCAGCTGCGGCCCCACGGTCTGCTCCGGGACGCCCTCGAGGGGGCTCGTCACCTCGCCGGGCAGGCCACCCGGGTTGCCCGGCTCCCCCTCGACGTCGCCATGGCAGTGCCGGCCGGCCTGTTGCAGGGCCGGAGAAGGGCCGCGGAGCGCCAGCTGATGAAGAACGCCGAGGACGAGTACGCGATCACCGCCTTGGCCGTGGCTACCTGCCGGGCCGGCGAAAGCATCGCCCAGGAGGCCGACGACGACGCCGGCGCGGACCTGCTCGGCTCCATCCGCCGCCACGACGAGGAACTGCTCCAAACGCTCGGCGACAACCTCCAAGAGCAGGCCGCGGCGGTGGTGGCCGCCGCGAACGGCGGCCGCCGTGCGGAGCAGGCCGGCTCCACCGGGGCCGGTGAGGCGGTCCGTGGTGGTTGGAGCCGCCTGCGGGAGACGGTCGAAGAAAGCGGGCGGCAAGCCGAACAGTGGGAGCAACAGGCCGAACGCACGCTCGAAGGTGCGATCGAGCGGCTGCCCGGCGTGACCCGGATGCGGGACGAGGTGAAAGGCGCCGCGGCCACGGAGGACCAGCTGCCGATTACCGGCTACGGCGAACTGACCGCCGTCGAAGTCACTGACCGACTTCGGCACCTGTCCCAGGCCGACCTGGCCACCATCGACGGCTACGAGCGGGCCCATGCCGGCCGTACCACGATCCTGAACAAGATCGCGGACCTGAGCGGGGACGAACCCTGGCCCGGTTACGACTCCATGAAGGCCGACGAGATCCGCACCCGGCTGCGCGAGGCCGACACCGACCTCGCCCGGCAGGTACTCGACTACGAGCGCCGACACCAAGAACGCACCACCATCACCACGACCGCCGACCACGCCGCCACGTGACCGGCTGCGGTGACCGCAGGACACACGACAGGTCACCCTGAAGGTCTCCCATGAGGGCACCGGGCCACTCCCGCGGCCCGGTGCCCTCATGGCGAACGATGGGATGGCCGCGTCCTTTGCTGTGGCCGGGGGCCTCGCGCGCAGGATCAGCAGCATGGCGACGACGTTCCCGACCTCGAACGCGGCCACCGCACCCAGCAGCCGCCCCAAGTCCCCGCGCAGCACACCCCCAGGTGTGGACAGGGCGTCTGATCAGGCGTTCCCTGGATACACGACCTATCCATCCGTGCCCGCCACCGCATCTGGGGGCGCCGATGTCCGAGACGACCCATGTTGCAGTGCATGCCACCGGACCCGACAGCTGTCGCGTGACCGTGGCCGGGGAACTCGACGTCGCCACCGCTGCCGACGTCCGGACCGCCCTGCACGCCGCCGTCACCACTCACCAGCACGTCACCGTCGACTTCTCCGGCCTGACCTTCTGCGACTGCGCGGGGCTGGGCGCGCTGCTGAGCGCCGCCCGCGCCGCGAAAGCCAGCGGCGCCGACCTGCACCTGCACGCAGTGCCGCGCGCTCTGACCCGGCTACTTCGCCTGTCGCACACCGGCGGTGCGTTCACGATCGAGTAACGACGATGGTCGCAGGGGCACGTGAAGAGGGCTGTTCTGACGCTCAAACGCCACCACGGCAAGCGAGAGCACCTGGCCGAGGCCATCGACGCCGTCGCGTCCCTGGCTCCGACCGCGCTGCCATGCGGTGACCACCCACCAGCCGGACCGCCAGTCCAACCCGCCCCAACGTCGTCGTGAGCGGACTGCCCGGTCGCGTGGCATCGGCGGTTGGAGGCGGATGGTGGATCCTGGGCCCGCAGCGGCGGGTGCTCTGGCGTCCGGGCGCAGGCAGGGGGAGGCTGCGGGGGAGACAGCCCAAGGGAGGCGTGAGCGTGGCGATCACCATCGTCGGAGCGGCGGCGCAACTGTCCGCGCGGCCGTACGCGGGCGGCGACCAGGACACGGTGCTCGCGCTGGTGGAGGCCGACCGGCTGCCGGGGCAGCCGGAGGCAACGCCCGCGATGCTCGCCGCGGCACTGGCCGGGCGCTCGCCGGTGGACGGCGGCTGGTGGGCCTAGCTTGACAACGTCCTCACGGATGTCGTGCACGACCCGTCCGGGTGGGTGCGGGGGGTCGTCTCCTACGCGAAGCGTCCCGGGGACGGGGCCGGACTGATCCTGTGGCTGCACGCCGAGGAGGAAGACCAAGCAGTCGCCGAGGCCCTGGTCGGCCACGCGCTCGGCCAGTTCGGGCCGCGCACGGTGTACGCGTTCGCGTTCGCCTCCGCACCCAGCCTCGGGTTGGAGGGCCTGCCGGTGCGCAACCGCCCGGCGACCCGCCGGGCACTGGAGGCGGCCGGGTTCGCCGGCCGTGACCGGTGGCGCTACCTCCACCGCCCGTTGGACGGCCCGCTGCCGACCGACGCCTACCCGGTCGCTGACGTCTGCGAATGCGCCGACCCGCCCGGCTGGCAGATGCACCTGCGTGAGAGCGACGGCACCCTGGTCGGCGAGGCCACCCTCGGCCGCCCCGTCGACGGGATCGGCGTGTTGTGGTGGATCAGCACCGACCCCGCGCACCGCGACCGCGGACTCGGCCGCCACCTGCTCCGGCAGTGCTTCACGCGCCTGGCCGCCGAGGGCGCCCGCGAGGTGATCACCTACGTCGACGACGACGCCCCGCCCGGCGACCCGGAGCACGACCGCACCGCCGCCAACCGGCTCTACGACTCCATGGGCTTCACCGAGCTCGACCGGCTCTGGTCCTTCACCCGCTGTCCCTGAGCCTCGGCGCACGGGCCGACGATGCGGCCGCGAGCCCGCGGACATGGTCGTCCGCCTCGCACGGCAGTGCCCTGCCCCGCACCCGCCCGGCCACCAGTCGCCAGCAGCCCCCTTCCAGCCCCAGCGATTAGACCGGACGGGTGACTGCCACGCCGTCCGGCGATGCGGCAGCGCGGGCGCTCATAACCAGCGCCCGGCTCGCCCGCTGCAGCGCCAGATAAGCCTTGACCCACTCGTAGGTGTCCCGGCCCGCGAAGAACGGGTGCTCGGCCACGGCGGCGGACAACTGCGGCTGCCGGGCCCACAACATGCCCTTCTGCTCCTGGCCTGTGCGGGGTCACTGGCGGAGTTCATCAGCTACTGGGACGACGCGGAATCAACGACGAGAAACACGGGCTGCTAGGCGTCCTGCGCGCTGAGCACTGACCCCTGGCGCGTTGCCCCGGGCCGTTGTCCGCAGCCACCCGCAGTGGTCGGACCGGGTCATCGCCTCGCTGGCCGGACTCACGGGCAAGACCGTCGGCGCACTGCGGCGGCACGCGTCGGAGGAGGACACCGGTGAAGCACAGCAGGCGCAGAGCCGGATCGGAGACGACGGACGGGTGCGGCCGCTCGACAGCTCGCACGGCCGCCGCGCGGCGGAACGGTTCATCACCGAGAACCCGGGCGCCTCGCTGCGGGAGATCGCCCGCGAGTCCGGGATCTCGCCGGGGACGGTCCGGGACGTACGCGACCGGATGCGCCGTGGCGAGAACCCGGTGCTCCACAGGCGCGCGCCCCGGAGCAGGCCCCCGGCACCGACGGCGACGACGACGCCGTCGGACGCGGCGACCGGGTCCATGGCCAGGAGCGCACGGACCGCGTTCTTCGGGAATCTCTATCGCGATCCGTCTCTGCGGCTCACCGAGAATGGCCGGCTGCTGCTGCGGCTACTGGAAGTGCATTCCGTTGCCTCCGCGCAATGGGACAGCATTATCGATTCCGTTCCCGCGCATTGTGCGGAAACGGTTCTGGCCGCCGCCGCTGAATGCGCGGACGCCTGGCAAGAATTGCCATGAGGGTGGAGCGTCGCCAATGCGCGGAATGATGGAGGGATACGGAATAACAGATCACTTACGCGGTGCGCGGGCTCCGCGAATATCCCGGCTCCGGCGCAGCGGCACCGCAGGAACCGACAGAGACTTCCTTGAGCAGCCGCAGTCCGGCCTCGGCGGGGGAACCGCGCTCGGCGCTGTACATCAGCACCCAGTGCCCGGACTCGTCCGCCGTGTGCAGAGTCTCGAAGGCCAGTTCCATGGTGCCCACCAGTGGATGATGGAAGGACTTGGTGCCCGAGGTGCAGTTGCGCACCGGGTGACGCGACCACAGTGCTGCGAACTCGGGGCTCTTCATCAGCAGTTCACCGCTCAGCTCGGCCAGCCTGCGGTCGTCGGCGTTGCGCCCTGCGGCCAGCCGCAGCGAGGAGACCGCGCGCCGCGCCTCTTCGCCCCAGTGCGGATACAGCTCCCTGGTGTGCGGGTCCAGGAAGAGCAGGCGCTGGAGATTGGGCCGGTCCTCGGGCCGGTCGGGGCTGGTGGGGTCCAGGTGCCCGGCGATCAGGGCGTGGCCGAGGGTGTTCCAGGCCAGCACGTCGCTGCGCCGGTCCAGGACGATCGCCGGCACCGCGTCCATGGCCGCGATCAGCTGCCGGGTGCCGGTACGCGCGCAGTCCGGCCGCTCCGGCGGGCGGCGCTTGGAACGGCTGGGGCGGGCGAGATTGCGCAGGTGGGCGTGCTCGTCGTCGCTCAGCCGCAGGGCCCGCGCGAGCGCGTCCAGCACCGCCTCGGAGGCGTTGCTGCTCTGCCCCTGCTCCAGCCGGGTGTAGTACGCGGCGCTCACTCCGGCCAGCTGGGCCAGTTCCTCACGCCGCAGGCCGGGAACGCGCCGCCGTGCTCCGTACGAGACCAGTCCTACGTCCTCCGGCTGAAGCCGGGCACGTCGGGTCCGCAGGAATTCACCGAGCTCCACAGGAGTGTCCATACCGCTCAGTATCGCTCCGGCCGGCGCGGACGGGCCGAGCCGAACCTGACCCTGCCAATGGTAGGACCCCCGGTCCTACGCAGCCGATGCGTACGCGGCACAGGGCTCTGGCTGCGCCGCGCCGACGATCACAGACTCGCAGCAAAACCCTGAAGCGAAACGGAGTTTGACGATGTCCGCACTCGATGAGGTGCCCGCCGCTCGCGCGGCCGACGCACCGGAGCGGCTGACCGGCCGGCTCAAGCTGGTCCTGGTCGTCCTGCTGATCGCACAGTTCATGCTCGCCGTGGACTTCTCGATCCTCAATGTCGCACTGCCGGTGATCGGCCGGGGTCTGGGCTTCTCGCTGGCGAACCTCCAGTGGATCGCCACCGCCTTCGCGCTCTCCGCCGCCGGATTCACCCTGCTGTTCGGCCGGATCGCGGACATCGTCGGCCGCCGCCGGCTGTTTCTGATCGGCCTGGCGGTGCTCGGTGTCTCATCGCTGGTCGGCGGTCTCGCCGTCAATCCGGAGATGCTGCTGATCGCCCGGGTCTCGCAGGGCCTGGCCACCGCCGCCGTCACCCCGGCCGGTCTGTCCCTGCTGACCTCCTCCTTCCCCGAAGGGCCGCTGCGCGACAAGGCGCTGGGCCTCAACGGGGCACTGATGTCGGCCGGTTTCACCACAGGGGCCGTGCTCGGCGGCGTACTCACCGATCTGCTCAGCTGGCGCTGGGCGTTCTTCATCAACGTGCCGGTGGCGCTGGCCGTGCTGATCATCGCCCCCACGGTCATCGCCGAGAGCCGCGGCGACGACCGTGCCCGGCTCGACGTGCCCGGCGCGCTCAGCGTGACCGTCGGTCTGCTGGCCCTGGTGTACGGCCTGACGACGGCCGGCGAGCACGGCTTCGGGGGCACCACCGCGCTGATCTCGCTGGCGGTGGGCGTGGTGCTCCTGGTGGCGTTCTACTTCGTGGAGAAGCGCTCGGCCCAGCCGCTGGTGCCGGTACGGATCCTGCAACGGCGCACCGTGATCTGGGGCAACCTCGCGGGTCTCATCGCCTTCGTCACCGAGACCTCGCTCGTCTTCCTGATGACGCTCTACCTCCAGAAGGTGCTCGGCTTCTCCCCGCTCGCGGCCGGCCTGTCGTTCGCCGTCCTGGGCCTGGGAACCGTCACCGGCGGTGTCACCGCGGCCCGCGTGATCGGGAAGATCGGCACGACACCCACCCTGGTCGTCGGCGGCGTCGTCCAGGCCGTGGCCACGGCGGCGCTGCTCGGGCTCGGCGACGACCGCAGCTGGATGTGGCTGCTGCTGCTCGCCACCTTCGTCGGCGGTGTGGGCAACATGCTGGTCATCGTCGGCTTCATGGTGACCGCCACCTCCGGACTGCCGGACACCGAGCAGGGCATGGCGACCGGCATGGCCACCATGACCCAGCAGATCGGCATCACCATGGGCACGCCGATCATGAGCGCCATCGTCACCTCCCGTGTCGGCGACTCCACCGACGCGACCGCGATCCTCGACGGCGTCAGCACCGCGGTCCTGGTCAACGCCCTGATCGTGGCCGTCGGAGCGGTCCTGGCGGGCCTGTTCCTACGCGGCAGGCAGCGGACGTAACGCCTACGCCTCCTCTCCCCGCGCACATGGCGGTGCCCCGTTCCGGCGGGCACCGCCACCCGCGCGCCTGCCCACCGTTCATGTACGCGCCCCCACGGAGCATCCCCATGGATCTGGAACTCACCGGCAAGGTCTTCCTCGTCACCGGCGCCTCGGCCAGCATCGGCGCGGCCACCGCGCGACTGCTGGCGGCCGAGGGCGCCCTGGTGGTCGGCGTCGCCCGCAAGGCCGAGCCGATCGGTGAACTCGGGCCCGCCGTCACCGGCATCGCCGCCGATGTCACCGAGCCCGGCAGCGAACGGCACGTGCTGGACGCCGTACTGGACCTTCACGGCCGGCTGGACGGCCTGGTCAACAATGTCGGCGGCCTCGACTCCCGTAGCGGCTTCCTCGATGTCACGGACGAGCACTGGAAGGCCACCTTCGAGCTGAACTTCTTCTCCGCGATGCGTTTCACCCGGGCCGTCCTGCCCGCCCTCCTGGAGCGGGGCGCGGGCAGCGTCGTGCATGTGGCCAGCGAGGCAGCCCGCTTCCCGGACTACCCGCTGGTCGACTACGCGGCCACCAAGACGGCCACGCTGTCGGTCTCCAAGTCGCTGGCCGCCGAGTTCGGTCCCCGTGGCATCCGCTCCAACGTGATCTCGCCGGGGCCGACCAGGACCGCCCTGTGGGACGCGCCCGGTGGATTCACCGAGCAGCTGGCCGAGCGGTTCGGCCTGCCCCCGGAGGAGGCGGTCGCGCACTTCGTACGCGAGGTACGTCGACTGCCCAGCGGGCGGATCGGGACCGCCGACGACGTGGCCCGGGTGATCGCCTATCTGCTCTCGCCGCTGGCCGGACAGGTGACCGGCGCCGAGTGGTCCGTGGACGGCGGTGCCCTGCGCCAGATCTGACCAGTGAGCTGATTCATCGTCATTTCACCCTGGAGAGAGGCATTGCGATGCCCCCTGCCCTGATCGCCCTTGCCATCGGTGCCTTCGGGATCGGCACCACGGAGTTCGTCATCGTGGGGCTGCTGCCGCAGGTCGCCACGGACCTTTCGGTGTCGATCCCGTCGGCCGGGCTACTGGTGTCCGGCTACGCACTCAGCGTGGTGGTCGGAGCTCCCCTGATGACCGCCGTGGGAGCGCGGATCCCCCGCAAGACCATGCTCGTCGCCCTGATGGGTGTGTTCATCACCGGGAATCTGCTGTGCGCGGTCGCCGGTGGCTACAGCCTGCTGATGGCCGGTCGCGTGGTGACCGCCCTGTGTCACGGCGCCTTCTTCGGCATCGGGTCCGTGGTCGCCGCACGCCTGGTGGCCCCGGGGCGGCAGGCCAGCGCCATCGCCATGATGTTCACCGGTCTCACCGTCGCCAACGTGCTCGGCGTGCCCCTGGGGACGGCGCTCGGCCAGCATTTCGGCTGGCGCTCCACCTTCTGGGCGGTCGCCCTGCTCGGGCTGCTGGGTCTGGCGGGCATCCTGGCCCTGGTGCCGGCTCAACCGCCCGAACCGCCTGACGCGATCCGGCGTGAGCTGGCGGTGTTCCGCAGGGCGCAGGTGTGGCTGGCGCTCGCCATGACCACGCTGGGCTTCGGCGGGGTCTTCGCGTCCTTCACGTATATCGCCCCGATGATGACCGAGGTCACCGGTTTCGGGCCGGGCTCGGTGACCTGGCTGCTGGTGCTGTTCGGGGCGGGGCTGTGCGTCGGCAACGTGCTCGGCGGGAAGGCTGCCGACCGTCGACTGATGCCCAGCCTCTATGTCATTCTCTCGGTGCTGGCAGTGGTGCTGGTGGTCTTCGCCTTCACCGCCCACTGGAAGATTTCCGCCGTCCTCACCATCGCCGTGTTCGGCGCGGCCGGTTTCGCGACCGTGCCGCCGCTCCAGACGCGGGTGATGAGCAAGGCCGAAGGCGCGCCCGCCATGGCATCGGCAGCGAACATCGGAGCCTTCAACCTCGGCAACGCGCTCGGTGCGTGGCTCGGAGGGCTCGCGATCAGCGGCGGGCTCGGTTACACCGCCCCCAACTTGGTCGGCGCGGCACTCGCCGTGGCCGGTCTGGGTGTCGCGGTGCTCTCAGGACTGCTCGACCGGACCCCGCGCCCCGTGGTGTCCGCGCGCCCACCTGTGACGACAAGAAAGCCCGAGGTACAACGATGAATGGCGTCAACCTCCGTATGATGCTCACCCGTTCGGCCGCAGTGCTCGGCGGGACCGCCCGCCGACGGCTACCGCGAGATCCTCGGACTGTGGGCCGGCGACGGCGGCGAGGGCGCCAAGTACTGGCAGACGGTGCTGACCGAGATCAAGAACAGGGGGGTGCGCGATGTGCTGATGCTGGTCTGCGACGGCCTGTCCGCCCTGCCTGGCGCGGTGAACACCGTCTGGCCTGCCACGGTCGTGCAGACCTGCGTGGTCCACCTGATTCGCAACAGCCTGCGCTATGCCTCGCGGCGGGACTGGGCCGACGTCGCTCGCGACCTCAAGCCCGTCTACACCGCCGTCAACGAGGAACAAGCCCGCACCCGGCTTGAGGAGTTCGCCGTCAAGTGGGGCAAACGGTATCCCTCGATCGCCCAGAGCTGGGAGCGGGCCTGGAGCGAGTTCGTGCCCTTCCTCTCCTTCGACGTCGAGATCCGCAAGGTCATCTGCTCGACCAATGCCATCGTTATCTGGAGCCGCCCGAAGGGCGTCCATCATGTTGAGCACGGACCTGTCGCAGCCCGTTCCGGGCGTCGTGGATGTGGTTATCTGCCGCCGTCCATGACGCGTATCGGTTGGAGGAACGGTGCTGGTGCAACGGGTGGTGTTGCCCGGTTCGGGGCGGGAGTCGTGGACGGTGCTTGGGGACGACGATGTTCCGGTGGCGCCGGTCGAGCGCTATCTGGCGTATTTGAGCGACATTGAGAAGTCCCCGAACACCGTCAAGGCGTATGCCCATGACCTGAAGGACTGGTTCGTCTTCCTGCACCGTCGCGGCCTGGACTGGCGTGGGGTGCACTTGGAAGACATTGGGGAGTTCGTGGCCTGGTTGCGGCTGCCGCCCGCGGGCCGGTCGGGGCAGGTGGCGGTGCTGCCGTCGGTGGCGGGGCACTGCACCGCGCGCACGGTGAACCGGAAGCTGTCGGCCTTGTCGGCGTTCTACCAGCACGCTGCCCGCGGCGGCGTTGAGCTGGGGGATCTGCTGGTGGCCTGGCAGCCGGCCCGCGGCCGCGGGGCTTCGTGGAAGCCGTTTTTGCACCACATCAGCAAGTCTGCTCCGTCTCCCGGCCGGGCGATCACGTTGAAGGCGTCGCGGAAGCTGCCCCGGGTGCTGAGCGCGACGGAAGCCCAGCAGATTCTGGACGCCTGTGACCGGTTGCGTGACCGGCTGCTGTTCGCCCTGCTCTACGACTCCGGAATCCGGATCGGGGAAGCGCTCGGCTTGCGGCACGAGGACATCGCCGCGGCCGAACAGACGGTGACGATCCTGCCTCGGGAGAACGCCAACGGGGCCCGCACGAAGTCGGGCCGGTCCCGGACCGTTCCCGTCAGTGCCGAGCTGGTGCGGCTGTTCGCTGATTACCTCCACGAGGAGTACGGCGATCTCGACTCCGACTACGTCTTCGTGAATCTCTGGGGCCGGCCACACGGCCACCCACTGGCCTATCCGGCCGTCTATGACCTGGTCAGGCGGCTGCGGCGCCGCACAGGGATCGCTTTTGATCCGCACTGGTGGCGGCACACGTATGCGACCCGGCTGCTGCGGGACGGCACCCCGCTCGAGGTGGTCAGCACGCTGCTGGGCCATGCCTCAGTGACCACCACGCTTTCCTTTTATGGGCACTTGAGCATCGAGGACGCCCGCCGGGTGCTGGAGCAGGCAGGATGGTTCGACGGCAGGGAGGTGACCTGGTGACCCCGGCCTCACAGCCGGACCACCACCGACCGGGACGGACCAGCCTGCGCGGTCAGCTGATGGCCGCAGTCCGGCCTGAGTTCCGCGCCGACATGCTGGTCTTCGACGCGGAAGATCCGGTCTTCGGCACCGGTGCCTGCCTGGTTCCCGCCTGCCGGCGGCATGTCCGCAACCGGGGCCTGTGTCAGGGCCACCATCTGCGATGGAAGGCGGCAGGACGCCCGGACGTGGAGGGGTTCGCCGCCTCGACAGACCCTCGCTGGTCCAGGCAGCAGCCCAACTCGAACTGCCAGGTTGCTGCTTGCGGCTACGGGTCGGCCCGCCAGGGCATGTGTGATCTGCACGGCCAACGCTGGATCCGCGCCGGCCGCCCCGACCTCGAGCGATGGCTCACCGCCCCGCCCGCGATCCCGCAGCCGCCGCCCGGAGCGTCCTGCCTGATCACGTACTGCGAGCTCTGGCCGCACTCCGACTCGGTGTTCTGCCACTCCCACACCAAGACATGGCAGGTCAACGGGCACCCCGAACCGGCCGGCTTCGCGGCCGCCTTCGAGAGCGAAGTGATCCCCTCCGATCAAGTCGTACGCTTCGAGGGGCTGGCGCCGCAGCTGAAACTCGAGCTGCAATACGCCCTGCAGTGCCGGGCCGGGCAACGGGCCTCGAAGACCTCACCGAGCGTGGTCATGCAGGTCGTCCGGTTCCTGGCCACGGCGAGCGAGACGTCGCTGCTTCAGGCGAGCGAGGCCGACTGGAGGGGCAGGATCGGCCGGCCCGCACCGAAGGACTCCAACCCCCGGGCCTTGCTCATCTACGCCCGCCAGGCAGCGGAGGACCTGGCCGCCGGCGCCGGATGGGAGGCGGAGTATCCCCGTGACCAGTGGCGCCTGCGACGTCTTGGGGTCACTGACGCCAACCGGACCCTACGGTTCGATGAGATCGAGCAGCCCCAGTTCCGAGAACTGGCCAAGCGGTGGGCCCGCTGGCGGATCAGCTGCGACTTGTCCTACGAGGCCGTTCGCCGCGGCATCGCCGCTCTGGTCCGCTTCGCCCGCTTCCTGAACAAGGACGGTGCCCGCATCGAGGTCCTCGCCCAGCTCGACCGGCCGGTCCTGGAGCGCTATCTGGCCGATCTCCATGCCGAGTACGGCGGCAATGCCCAGCGTCAGGGCAGTCACATCGGCTTGCTCAACCAGTTCTTCCACGCAGTCCGGCAGCACCAGTGGGACACCAGCCTGCCCTCGACGGCGATGTTCTTCAGCCAGGACTACCCCAAACGCACCGAGCGGCTGCCCCGGGCCCTGGCCGAGCACGTCATGGCCCAGGTCGAGCAGCCCGACAACCTCGACCGCTTCGACAGCCCCGCCTACGGGCTCGTCACGCTCATCCTGATCCGCTGCGGCCTGCGGGTCACCGACGCCCTGAAGCTCGCCTTCGACTGCCTGGTCACCGACACCGACGGCGCCCCCTACCTGCGCTACGTCAACCACAAAATGAAACGCGACGCTCTGGTGCCCGTCGACGAGGAGATCGTGCATCTCATCCACGACCAGCAAGCACGCGTCCAGGCCCGCTGGACGGATGGCAGCCCGCTGCTGTTCCCAAGGCCGACGAAGAACGTCGACGGACAGCACCCCACCGCCGGCTCCACCTACCGGCTGGCGCTCTATCGCTGGCTGGAACGCTGCAAGGTCCGCGACGAATACGGTCGTCCGGCTCACCTCACCCCACACCAGTGGCGCCACACCCTGGGCACCCGCATGATCAACCGCGACGTCCCGCAGGAAGTCGTCCGCCGCATCCTCGACCACGACTCGCCGCAGATGACCGCCCACTACGCGCGGCTGCACGACACCACCGTCCGCGAGCACTGGGAGAAGGCCCGGAAAATCAACATCAGCGGGCAAGCCGTCCGTCTCGACCCCGAGGGCCCGCTCGCCGAGGCCGCCTGGGCCAAACACCGCCTCTCCCGGGCCACCCAAGCCCTCCCCAACGGCTACTGCCAACTGCCCGTCCAGCAGAGCTGCCCGCATGCGAACGCCTGCCTGACCTGCCCGATGTTCGTCACCACACCCGACTTCCTGCCCCAGCACCGCCACCACCGCACCGAGATCCTGCAGATCATCTCGGCCGCCGAAGCCCGCGGCCAGCAACGGCTCGTCGAGATGAACCAGCAGGTCCTGAGCAACCTCGACACGATCATCACCAGCCTCGCCGTCCCCGTGTCCTCGCAGCCGGAAGGCGCCGCCGATGCCAGCTGACAACACCGACCACCTGATCACAGCAGCCCGCCGGCGACACGAACTCACCCGCTCCAAAGCCATCCAGGCCCTCCGCGAACTCGAAGCGAACGGCACCTCGATCACCTTCGACAGCGTCGCCCGCCACGGCCAGATCTCCCGTTCCTGGCTCTACACCCAGGCCGACCTGCGAACCGAGATCGAGCGGCTCCGCGAGATCCAGCGCCGGTCCCCACAATCGGCTGTCCCGGCCCGGCAGCGAGCTTCCGAGGAGTCCCTGCTTCGGCGCCTGGAAGCGGCGAACCAGCGCAATCGCCAACTCCTCGAGGAGAACCGGCGCCTCCGCCGTCAGCTCGCCCACGCACTCGGCGACCAACGGGCGATCCGGGCCGAAGAACCCCGTCCTTCGCGTCGCGCTTCGACAACGATTGGCCCCTGCTGAACGCGCTCAGAAATCCCCGATCACACCCATCATGGACACCGTCCACGACACGAAACAGCACGTCAATGCAGCAGAACCGAACCGAACTCCAGATAACCATCGAGTCCCTGAACGCCCGCTACCGGCGCGCGGCGCCCGCTCACTGCTGCACCTGCGACTGGCCCGCGCCCACGCCGCACTCCGCGACGCCACCGCGTGCCGGCGGTCCCCGGCCGCCGCCGAGACCGAACTCGCCACCTCCTCCCCCGATCCCACACCGGCCTGGTGCTCGTGGATGTCTCCGGCGGTTATGCGGTCTGTCAACCTGTTCCAGCCCGGGGGTGTCTCAAGGCGTCGCTGCTGCCTGGCTGCGTGACGAGCGGTCGTGCGCCAAGCAGCAGCGCGCGGTTGTCGGGGGCGAGTGGCGATAATGGCTTCGACGCGTACGGCTTCGTCGGCTGCCGTCGGGACTGCACTCGTCGAGGGCCTGGTGCCAGTCGCGTTCGAAGGCGTCGTTGTGGTCGCCGAGTTAGGCGGGGCCGGAGTACCTGCAGGAGAACTGCGGGCCGACGATTACGTCGTCCAGCGGGCGGCGACGGTGCGGTCTCAGCGGGCGGTTTCGACGTTGGAGAACGGGGAGCGGGCCAGCACGTCCTGGTGGCATTCCATGAGGCTGGAGCAGGTGCCGGATGCTGCCCGATGATCGGAGCCGAGGCAGTGGGTGCGGACGTCGGCGATGACCTGGAACTGGGGGCGGGCTCGATGCTGCCGGGGCACCGCCGGAGCCGAGGATGACGGCCTCATTCGACTCGATGTGCTGGCCGAGGTCGCGCAGGGCCTGATCACGGCCCACGGAGCCATCCGGTCCGTATGTGGCGGTCCTCGGGAGACGGTGAAACCAGGGGCGGATGGGAACTGTTTTCCGGTTGAGTAGCTCAGATCCATTCTGGACTTTCCGAGGAGGTGGGCCGATGCCGGGTCTTGCGCGGCTGCCGCTGGAAGGCGGCGGGGCGATTCTGCTGGAAGAGATGGAAGACACACCGGAGTTCGACGGGCCGGTGAAGGCGGGCCGGGTCGGGGACGCCGTACGTGAGCTGCCTCGGACCCTGCAGGAATCGCTGGTTCCGGTGCGGGAGACGGCGCGGGCGGTGCTGGACCAGTTGCGCCAGGCGGGGCCGCGGGAGGTGGAGGTGGAGTTCGGGGTGAACCTGTCGGCGAAGGCCGGCGCGGTCATCACCTCCGGCGAGACGGCCGTCCATCTGAAGGTCCGCGTGGTGTGGGAGAGCGGTGACGCTGGGCCGGATGCCCCGTGACGACCGTGGCGGCGACGGCAGGCCTCCCGGACGACGAGAGCAGTCTCGCCGGGGCGGGTGAGCCGTCGGTGTCCGCGTCGGTCTTCCAGGTGCTCGCGTCGGACGGCACCGTGGCCGGCGCGGGGTTCCTGACGGGAGGGGACACCGGCTTCACCTGTGCGCATGTCGTGCGCGCCGCCGGCCGGTCACCGGGCGGCAGGGTGGAGGTGCGCTTCCCCCATCTGCCGGACGCGCCAAGGGTGTTGGCCGAGGCGGTGGCCGAGGAGTGGCGGGCACCGGACGCGGAGGACGTCGCCGGGCTCCGCCTGGACTCGGTTCCGGCGGGAGCCCGCGGCATGGCCGTGGGGACGAGCGCGGGATGCCGGGGGCATGGGGTCTTCTCGTTCGGGTTCCCCGCCCAGGCGCCACGGAGCGGGCATTTCGGGTACGGCGAAGTCGGCGGCCTGCTGCCCGAGGCCGACGGCGCGGGACGGCTGCTCCAGCTGTCGAAGGCCAACGATCTGACCACCGGGTTCAGCGGCGGACCGGTGGTGGACGAGATGACCGGCCTGGTGATCGGCATGGTCACCGCCATCGCCTCCCCCGACGCCCACCTGAAAGGGCTGGGAATCGCCTACGCCACTCCGGCCGAGGTGCTGCGGGAGGTCCGGCCCCGGCTGACCGAGCATCAGGCGTGCCCGTATCTGGGGTTGGAGCCGTTCACCGCCCGGCACGCGGAGTGGTTCCACGGCCGTGAGGCCGCCGTGGAACGGGTGCTCGCCGCGCTGGGCGGCGACCGGCGGATGCTGATGCTGCTGGGCCCCTCCGGAGCGGGGAAGTCGTCGCTGATCAACGCGGGTGTCCTGCCCGCCCTGGCCGAGGGAGAGATACCGGGCAGCGACCGTTGGCTGCCGCTGTGCGTCCGTCCCGGCCAGGACCTGCTCGCGGAGCTGGAGGGCGCGGGTCTGCCCGGTGCGGCCACGGACGGTCTGCCGGCCGCGGTGGAGGCCCGCCTGGCCGCCGAGCCCGACCACGACCGTCTGCTGCTGGTCGTCGACCAGTTCGAGGAACTCCTCACCCAGCCCGCCCCCGACTCGGACCGACGTGCCGACGACGTGCGGCTCCGGGCCGTGGACCAGCTCGTGGAACTGGGCGCATCCCACGCCGCCGTCACCGTGCTCCTGGTCATGCGCAACGACTTCTACGCCCCGCTCGACGCCGTCGCCCCCGACCTGATGAACGCCGTCCTCCCCGGGCTGTGCAACGTCCCCGCGACCCTGAGCCGCCAGGACCTGCAAGCGATCATCACCCGGCCCGCCGCGGCCGTGGGCCTGCCTCTAGAGGCCGGTCTGGCGGACCGGATCGTCGACGACGTCCTGGACATCGACCCGGTGGCCCGGCAGGCGCCGGTCACCCTGCTCCCGCCGCTGGAGCTGGCCCTGCGTCAGTTGTGGGTACGCCGCCGCCGCGAGGACGGCCACCTCACCCACGCGGCCTACGAGAAGCTCGGCAAGGTGACCGGCAGTCTGACGGCCTGGTGTAACCGTGCCCTCGGTCAACTCCCCGCCGAGCAGCGTCCCGTCGCGCAACGGATCCTCACCGCGCTGGTCCAGCCGGCCGACGAGGCCAACGGCATCCCCGCCACCCGCCGGCCCGTCCCGCTCACCCGCCTGCGCGCCCTGGCCACCGACCACGGGGCCACCGACCCTGACACCGACGCCGCCTTCGACGCTGTACTGGCGGCCCTGACCCGCTACCGCATCGTCGTGACCGACACGACCGCGCTTCCCGGGGCGCCTCCTGACGAACCGGCGGTGGAGCTCATCCACGACGCCCTCATCCGCGGCTGGGCCGACCTGCGGGACTGGGTCGCCCAGGACCACCAGTTCCAGGTCTGGCTGCGCCGCGCCACCGAACAGCAGGACCGCCACGCACATAGCGGCCTGCCCGGCGACTTGCTGGACGGCTCCCTCCTCGCGGAAGGAGAGGAATGGGCGGGCCAGCGTTCCCTCCCGGCCGAGATCACCTCGCTCGTGGAAGCCAGCCGACAGCATCAACAAACGGCCCTGCGGCGCACCCGGCGCATCAACATGAGTCTCGTCGTCATGCTGGTACTCGCGCTGATCGCCACCGGCGTCGCGTTCGGCCAGCGGCAGACCGTCATCGGCCAGCGTGACCGTGCCGCGTCCGCCCAGGTGGCCGGCGTCGCGCAGGCGGTCCGCCGCACCGATCCCGAACTCGGCCGGCGGCTGGCGATCGCTTCGGCGCGGCTGGCCGACACTCCCGAGTCGTGGTCGGCGCTGCTCGCCTTGCACGACCAGCAGGAGGACGATGCGCTGAAGTTGCCGGGCTTTGTGGCGACGCAGTTCGATCTGGATGCCACCGGGGAGGTTCTGGTGGCCGCCGGGGGCACGCGTGTGGAGTTCTGGAACGTCAGAACTCGTAGAAAGACCGGTTCCTATGCGGCTCCGGCCAGGGTCCAACGGGTGGACCTTTCCGACGACGGTAAGACGGCCGCCGTGAGTACCGAGGACGGGTACACCCGCCTGATCGACATCGTGGGCGCCCGTCTCCGCAAGGCGCACGCCACATACCGCACCGCCAAGGAGGCCAGCGGAAACTGGCCGGGTGTGGCGGTCAGCCCTCGGGGCACCTACCTCATGGTCGAAACGACCGACTCGGACCTGAAGTCCACACTGGCGGTCTGGGACACCCGTACCGCCCGCAGGATCATTACGTTGAGCACCCGTGCGCCCGTCTCTCTCTTGAAGGACTCCTCGTTCTCTCCGGACGAGCGTGTGCTCTCTCTGCCCGGCAGCCAGGGGAAGCCGTTCACGTGGATCGACCTGCGCGCCAAGAAGAAGATACTTGCCCCCCTCCCCTACTACGGGCTCAAGGCCGGCGACATCGAGGGTCCCGTGGTGTTCAGCCCGGACGGGAAACGCGCGGCTGTGCGGGCCAAGGGCGGCAGAATCAGCGTGTTCGACCGGACCAAGAAATGGACCGGCATCGAACTCAAAGGTACTGAGGACGCCACGGACTACATTTCCATGTATTTCAGCCACGACGGCCGGTACCTCGTGCACAACGCCTTCGTCTGGGATGTGTCGTCGCTGACGAGTACCGGACCGGTCATGCGTTACTCGACCACTGAGAGCGAGTGCTATCCCCCGACCGCGCTGCGTTTCACGGCCGACGACTCGAAGCTCCGGTGCGTCGGAACCGACGGCGTGGTCCGGTCGGTCGACGTGAATGCATTCACCAAGCCCCCCAAGGACAACGGCTATTACTACGAACAAGGGGTGTTCTCCGGCGACGGGCGCACCCTTGCGCTGGGTGCCGGCAGCGACATCGGAATCTGGTCCACGCTGTCGCGGACCAAGCGTTTCGACCTGACCGCGCGTGCGGAAGCCTCGGGTTGGCCCGTGGAAGAGATCCAGCTCAGCCGCGATGGACGTCGGCTCGGCATTCTCAGCGGCACCAGGATCGAGATCTGGGACACGGGCGGGAAAAAGGGGTCGATGCTCGGCAGTCTGTCCATCCTCAAGGAGGACCAGTCCGACGAAGCGACGATGGCGTTCGCGTTCTCACCGGACGACAAGTCGCTAGCCGTCCAGGTCGTGACCAAAGACCAGACCAATGTGCTGACCTTCTGGGACCTGACCACCATGCGCCGGATCCGTGAGGTGCGAGCCAACCTCGGATACCCCGACAACGGAGGGGCCGTCTTCTTCCAGCCCGACGGCAAAAGCGTGATCGCCGCCCCGAACTTCGGCAGAGTCGCCTTCCCCTCCGGCAAGGTCCTCGCCAAGGGCTCTCCGAGCCTGGAAGTGGACTCCGTCAGCGAGGACGGCTCGACGCTCTACACCTACCCCCGTGGATTCCGGCCCTACGTGAGGTTCTGGGACGCTCGGACACTCCTGCCCAACGGAGAAGACCTGCGCACCGGCGCCGTGAGCACTCCTCTGTTCACGCCGGAAAAGTCCACCGCCGCCTCACCCGACGGCCGGCTGTTCGCCACCGTGCACCAATCCGCACCCGGCTACGCGATCAAGGTATGGGACCGCCGCACGGGTACCGAGCTCGGCGTCCCCCTCACCGGCCCCCTCGACGAGATCCTCGCGCTGGCCTTCTCCCCCGACGGCTCGACGCTGACCGGCGTGGACAAGCACGGCAGGTTCTTCACCGACACCATCGCCCCCGCGCGCCTGATCCGAGACCTCTGCGCCAGGTCGGGCCCTCTCACCAAGCAGGAATGGAAGGCGCACATCACTGACATCCCGTACCGCAAGACCTGCTGACGTGGCGGGCCGACGTTGAGAACTTCGGCGTCTCAGAAGGGCGACGCTGCTACCGAGCGAACATCAGCGCCGTTTGCGGGCAGCACACGCATCCCGAGCGGGGCCGCAGCACCAACCTCTCACCGACCTGCACAGACAGCTCGCCGCCGTAGACGGCGTGAACAGCAGGTGACGCGCCCGGTCAGGGCAAAGGAGAGCTCGGGGTCGGCAGGACCGCGACGTTGTCCCCGGACTGCCGCAGCCGTTCGAGGAGACGGGCGTTCTGTGTCTCCAGCTCGGCGTGCGCAAGGTCAGGACCTGGATCTGGTGGCGTAGGTGGCCAGGGTGTCCTTTAGCTCCCGGATCTCGGCAGCGTGCTCGCTGCGAAGCTCACGCTCCGCCTTCTTCAGCCGGGATACCTCCGCTCGCAGTTCCTCCGGTTCCGGGCGGCGGGTCTGCGGCGCATCCAGGATCTCCTTCACTGCCTGGGCCAGCGGCGAGCGGTAGAAGGACGCGCGGGAGACACCGGCCTCGGTGCACAGATTCACGATCGTGATCTCGCCGTCGGTGAGCTCGGGCAGCCCGTGCATCAACCGCTCGAACGCCTCCATCAGCGAACGGTCGATGTCGGTGAGCACTCTGCCGCCGGTCGAGTGCCGGTCGAAGGCGTGCCGGATGCGCAGCCGTGTCTCGTCGTTCACGCCGTCCTCGTGCCTTCCTTACTGCCGTCTGTAGTGATGCTCTGGATGAGTTCGTCGAGTTCGGTGGTGTAGTCGGTCAGGGCGATCACCTGCAGGCGAGGCATGGCCTCGCGTTCCTTCTTGGGCAGGTCGAGCACCGACAGGGCCTGGTCCCGTGCGGTGGTGAGCCGGGGCAAGTGCACTGCCGACCGGCGGGCATTGGGACAGTGCAGACACATGTTGTGAAGTGGCACCGGGCGGCCGAGGGCCTTGGCGCGCTTGCGGCAGACGGCGGTGGCGGCCTGGTAGAAGCAGTCGTTCAGCACCCCGGGGTGCAGCGTCTTGGCCGAGTTGAACCGCTTGACGGTTCCGCTGGCCATGCACACCCTCCAAAGGGACTCGAGATCGGTTCCCGCACCGCGCGGGAACCGGAGGTGACTGCCCTGGCCTCCGAGACACTGCACAGCAAAACCGCCCGCACAGGTACTCGCGGGCGGCAGGTACGTCGGAACCACGACAGCTGCAGCCGACGGCTGATCATCGCACTGAACGAGCAGATGGCCGAGCTGGAAGGACGGGTGAAGGCGCTTTTTCACGCGCACCCGGACGCTGAGATCTACCTCTCGCTGCCCCTTACCCTCGGCGCTGCGGGCGACGTTTCGCATCCTGCGCCCGCTACTCACCGCCGGCGTCTTGGTCCCCCTGTTCATCAAGGGCTTCATCACAGGGCACCGGCCTGGCCCTGGAGATCGCCCTGACCGTCGCCGGCCTGCTGTGCGGCCTGGCCACGGTCGGACTCACCCGGATCTACCGCAGCCCGCGCACCGGCAAGCCGGTTAGCCGCGCCGGAAGTCAGTACGGCTGGACGCGGGTGAGGATGCAGTGGGGCGGGTCGGCGTCGGCGACCACCACGTACTCGGCGACGCCGAGGGAGC
Source organism: Streptomyces soli (assembly GCF_003999195.1). GTDB lineage: Bacteria > Actinomycetota > Actinomycetes > Streptomycetales > Streptomycetaceae > Actinacidiphila > Actinacidiphila soli. The sequence continues at coordinate 2,426 of NZ_RJVR01000104.1, read as the reverse complement.
CGTGCGGGCCGAGTGGGATCCGGCGCTGCTGCGGCCACTGCTGGGAGGCGGTGTGGCCGGGCACCTCGCCGCTGGTCTCGTTGATGACGACTGTCGTGGCGATGATCGCGGAGAACATTTGCGGGTCGGTCTTGGGGTCGAGCAGGAGCCGTTCGACCTCGGGTGAGAGGTGGCAGGGCCAGCCCTCGGTCTCCTCGCTGTCACTCAACGGGGAGCCCCTGTTCGTGGCGGCGAGCGATGACGTCAGCGACGCTGGCTGTCGGCAGGGTGCCGTTCAGCGCGGCCTCGGTGAGGCGGTCTCCGTCGGGGTCGGTGTCCAGCATCGCTTCGCACCACCAGCGCCGCAGGACGGCCTCGGCCTGGTCGAGCGGGGCGGTGCCGAGCTGCCGGTAGAACTCCATGCGCCGCGCGGGCGCCAGTGCGGCGGCAATGCCGTCGACGGTGCGGGGCACCCGATCCTGTGGCGGGTGGGGATGGACGGGTTGTGCGGTCATCGGCGTGCTCTCTTCCGGTGAGGACTGGCGGCTTTGCCTGGTTAGGTCAGGGCGTTCTGCGACGGGCGGCGGGATCGCGGGAGGCGACGTGTCTGGCCACGGAGTCGACGCCGGGGCGGGCGTAGCGTTCCAGGGACGGACGGAGGCGTGCCGGGAGCGGGCCAGCAGCATCGGGGTGGACGTACCGGACTCGGCGTCGTGGGTGAGCGCACTGTGCCGCAGCCGGTGTAGCGTCCACCCCTCCAGTTCATCGGCCTGGTCCTTGTCGGCGAGCGGGTTGGCCAGCAGCCGAGTGCCCTGTTCGAAGATCTCCTCCGCCCGCCGGTAGGACAGCCTCGCTCGGCCGGTGACCGGGCACACGTCCAAGCTGGGGGCGGCATCGGGAGCACGGCGCTCGGTGAGGAACAGCGGGCCGCTCCTGCGGCCGGCGATGAGCTGGGGCAGCAGTTGGGCGGTGCCGGACTGCCAGTGGATCCACTCGATCGCCCCGCCCTTGGCGGTGGTCTTCCCCCGCTTGTCGGCGGTGAACAGGTCCTCGACGTTCAGGCACAACACCTCATCCGCCCGCGCGGCGGACTCGTAGAGCAGTTTCCACAGGGTCTTGTCCCGCAGCGGTACCTCCAGGTGCCACAGGGCAGCGATCTGGTTCTCCGCCAGTGCCTTCGTCTTGTCCGGCGGGGTGGGGCGACGCCCCATCCCCAGGGTCGGGTCGGCGGTGATCCAGCCCTGCCGCCGCCACCAGGTAACCGCTTTGCGGACCACCGACAGCTCGCGGTTGACGGTGTCCGTGTCCACCGCGTCCGCCCGCTCCGCGGCGCGTTCGGCCAGCCGCTCGGGCATGTTCGGATCGTCCAGCACGCCGAGGGCGAGTGCGGGAGGTTTCGCCCCGCGCCGCGAGGGTCCGAGCGGGGTGGGCTCGCCGGCCAGCAGCCAGCACCAGTTCGTGAGCGAGATCCGGTAGACGCGGGCGGAGCCCTGGGAGATCCCGGCTGCGGTCAGGTAGCGGTCGACCGCCGCGGCGTAGGACTGCGGTCCGGCGGACAGGGGCACGATCCGGGCACGCTGCGGCACCATCGCGCCCCCTGCCTCTGGCGCGCTCGCCAGTTCGACCGACACTCACCCGCCCCTTCCTGCCCCGTCGCGGTAAATGCGTACACCTCGCCCCTGCGCGCGGATCAAGCCGCCGCAGGTCGGTGGCGGCAGTCTACGGGTCCTGTCGCGGTAAATCCGACGAGATTTACCGCGACAGGACCCGACGGAGTTGTACCCGGACCTGCCAGCGGGGCTCAGGCAAGGGTTGCATGAATGCGGATCCGATCGTTGCTGGCCAGGTTGAGTGCGCGATGGACGAGGCCCGGCCCGTAGAGACGCTGAGCCTCTGCCAAACCCAGGCCGTCGATGGCGGTAACCACTAGGGCCTGTTCTGAATTCGGATCATGGTGCGGGCGTCAGGCTGCGGAGCCAGATGACGGAGCCGCGTAGGTGTAGGCCGGCTTCGTACACACCGCACCAGCGGCGCCGGGGCCGTACCGGTCACACGGACAGCGGCATTGCCCGCACTGGCGTTCCCCTCTTCGTTCGGGCGTTCACGATGGGTCGCCGCTTCAGACGGTGCCGGCACCACCCCGGGGCGGACGCTCAGGGCAGTTCGCCATTCAGGAAGCAGGCGGGTTGTGGCCCTCGCAGCGCATGTCGATGAGTTGGCAGAGCGGGGCGCCCAAGGCATGGTCTCCGGCACTACGCCGACCACCGCCTTGATGACCCGGACCACCATGGGCGGGACAACTCGGGGCGCTGGAGGCCAGCCGACGGTGCCCCTATGGCACACGCCATTAGCTTGACTCTGTCGGTGATCTTGATGGTCGAGGTCAACTGCCGAGGGTTCGCCAGGACTTTGACCGGGGGATTTCGTTCTGGTCCAGGAAGGTCTGG
>NZ_RJVR01000253.1 GCF_003999195.1 Streptomyces soli | reverse complement strand
CGGCGAGCGCGGCCAGGAGCGCGGCCTTGCCGCCGGGGCCGGCGCAGCCGTCCAGCCAGCGGGCGTCGGGGCCTTCGAGCGGCGCGGCGGCGAGGGCGGCGGCCACGAGCTGGCTGCCCTCGTCCTGCACGCCGGCCCGGCCCTCGCGTACCGCTTCGACGCCTGACGGGTCGCCGCCCTCCGCGAGCCGGACTGCGTACGGGGACCAGCGGCCCGGCACGGTCGCCTCGGGCAGGAGCGAGTCGGCGATCTCCTGCGCCGTGGAGCGGCCGGGGCGGGCGACGAGGGTGACCTCGGGGCGCTCGTTGTCGGCGGCCAGCAGTTCCTCGATGCCGGCGCGGCCGCCGCCGAGGGCGTCCCAGAGCGCGGAAACGATCCAGCGGGGGTGGGAGTGGACGACGGCCAGATGGTCCTCAGGGTCGTCGTCGTACGGTGGGGCGACCTGCTCCAGCCACGCGTCGAGGTCCTGCGCCGCGATCCGCCGCAGCACGGCGTTGACGAACTTCGACCGCCCGTCGCCGAGTACGACCCTGGCCAGTTCCACGGTCGCCGACACCGCCGCGTGGCTCGGGATCCGCGTCCCGAGCAGCTGGTGCGCGCCGAGCGCCAGGACGTCCAGCACCGGCGGGTCGACCTCGCGCAGCGGCCGGTCGACGCAGGCCGCGATGACCGCGTCGTACGTCCCCTGCCGCCGCAGCGTCCCGTAGACCAGCTCCGTGGCCAGCGCCGCGTCCCGCCGGTCGAACTCCCGCCCCTTGCGCGTCGCTTCGGCCTCGGCCTCCCGCAGCAACGACGGCAGTACGAGGTTCGCGTACGCTTCCCGCTCGTCGACCGCCCGCAGTGCCTCGAAGGCCAGGATCCGCACGGGGTCCCGCTGCGGACGGCGGTAGGGCCGGCCCTGCGGCTTGCCTTGGGGCTTGCCCTGCGGCTTCCCCTGGTGGGGGGCGGGGCCGGTACGGTGGGGAGAGGCTGCGCTCACGTGAAAGGTGCTCCGGATCGGGGTGACGACGGCGACGGCCTGCGAAGACCTGCGTACCAAGCCTACGGCGCGGCCACTGACGGCCCCTACTCCGGTTGGTCCGTCTGCCCCCCCACCCGCTCGCCGGAGTCGATCCGTACGCCCCGCGCCCAGTCGGCGGCGGCCATCCGCTTCTTGCCCTGCGGCTGGACGTCGCCGAGCCGGACGGCGTAGCTGCCGGTGCCGACGTAGACCGCGTTCTTGGCGACCTCCAGCTCGCCGGGGGCCAGCTCGCGCCGGTCGGGGCGCAGGGTGACGGGCCCGACCTTGAGCCGCTCGCCGTGGAAGAGGGTCCAGGCGCCCGGCGCCGGGGTGCAGCCGCGTACCAGGCGGTCGACACGGAGGGCGGGCGCCGTCCAGTCGATGCGGGCGTCGTCGACGGTGATCTTCGGGGCGAGGGTGACGCCCTCGGCGGGCTGGGGGCGGGCGACGAGGGTGCCGTCCTCGATGCCGTCCATGGTCGCGGTCAGCAGGCGGGCGCCGCTGTGGGCGAGCCGGACCAGCAGGTCGCCGCTGGTGTCGGTGGGCCGGACGTCCTCCGTGACGACGCCGTAGACGGGCCCGGAGTCGAGGCCCTCCTCGATCAGGAAGGTCGACGCGCCGGTCACCTCGTCCCCGGCCATCACGGCGTGCTGCACGGGGGCGGCGCCGCGCCAGGCCGGGAGCAGCGAGAAGTGCAGGTTGATCCAGCCGTGTGCCGGGATGTCGAGCGCGGCCTTCGGCAGCAGTGCCCCGTACGCGACGACCGGGCAGGCGTCCGGGGCGATCTCGCGGAGCCGGGCGAGGAAGTCCTCGTCGCGGGGCCGTCGCGGCTTGAGCACCTCGACTCCGGCCTCCTCCGCGCGCTGCGCGACCGGGCTCGCGAGGAGCTTGCGGCCCCGCCCCGCCGTCGCGTCGGGCCGGGTGACCACGGCGACGACCTCGTGCCGGTCGGAGGCCAGCAGGGCGTCCAGGGCGGGGACGGCGACCTCGGGGGTGCCGGCGAAGACGAGCCTCATGGAGTGTGCGGTGCCTTTCGGTGTGGCGGAGCTTTGGCGAAGCCGTGGCGAAGCGGAATGTCAGAGCGCGCGGCCGAAGGTGCCGTGCGGCGAGATCCTGACCTGCGGCACGGTCTGACCCGCCCACTCCGCGTCACGGATCGCCTTCATCGCCGCCTTGCGCTGCTCCGCGTCGAGCCGGTCGATGAAGATGATGCCGTCCAGGTGGTCGGTCTCGTGCTGGATGCAGCGCGCGAGCAGCTGTGTGCCCTCAATCGTGACGGGGTCGCCGTACATGTTGAAGCCCTTGGCGACCACGCCGTACGCCCGCTTGCAGTCGTACGTGAGCCCCGGCAGCGACAGGCAGCCCTCCGGGCCGTCCTGCTCGTCCTCGGTGAGGCTGAGGTCGGGGTTGACCAGGTGGCCGAGCTCGCCGTCGACGTAGTACGTGAACACCCGCAGTGACACGCCTATCTGAGGTGCCGCCAGGCCGGCGCCGGGGGCGGCCTGCATGGTCTCGGACAGATCCCTGACGAGCGTACGGAGTTCCTTGTCGAAGACGGTGACAGGCTGCGCCGCCATGCGCAGCACCGGGTCACCGAAGAGGCGGATCGGCTGGACGGACACGCGGCGGGCTCCCGTGGTCTGGGCGGATCGGGGGACAGCGACCCAGTCTATGGGGTCGGGGTACGGCGTCACCGGTACGGCGACAGCGGGGGCGTGCGCGCGATCGTGCGCCCCCTGTGAGGTGCGGCGCGCCCCCAGCTGCGTGACCCGCAGGGAGGCTGGCGCGTTGGTCAAAGGAGATTGACCGAAATCGGGCCGATAAGGACGGTCCGTTCCATGCCGGAGCCGGTTCGAGAGGCTTTTTGATGCCCGAACACGCAACGCACGACGCCCAGGCACGGGCAAGCCTGCACCTGCTGGTGCGGGACATCGAGAGGGTCCGCCGCCAAGTGGACGCCCTGCGGACCCTCACCGCCCAGCTGGGCAATGTCTACCGTCCGAGGCGCAGCGGTCCCGCCGCCGGATTCGTCGTCTACGGCCGCGCCCCCGCCCCCACGGTCCGGCTCGCGCAGGAGCTCCGGGACAGCGTCGAGACCCTGGTCACGGCGGCCGTCGAGTTCGACCGCTCGCTCGGCTTCTCGTGGGACGCGGTGGGCTCCGCCCTCGGGGTGACCAAGCAGGCCGTGCACCGCCGCTACGGGGCGCGCCGGACCTCCGCGCCCGGTGCGGACGACACCGCGGCAGCCGTGATCGCCGCCGCCCCGGCCGTCCCCGTGGTGCCCGTGGTCCCCGCCGCCCGTTCGGTGCCGTCCCACGACGAAGCCCTCCCCGGCGCGGTCCCCGGCCCCCGCACCGGCGGAACCCGCACCGGCTGATCCCGTACGCCGCGCCGCGCACCCGCCCCGCCGCCCGCCACGCCGACAGGCAGGACGCCGGGGCGGTGGCATGTGCGGCGGGCTGCCGGCACCCGATGTGCGGCCGGCCACCGTCAGCCGATGTCCGGCGGGTCGATCCGCACCCGCACCGGGTCGGCCTCCTTGCGCGCGATGCGTGCCGTCTGCGCCGCCTTGAGCCCACTCGCCAGCGCGGCCCCACTGCCCTGGCGCACCCGGAGCAGCACCCGCTCCCACTGCTCGCCGGGCGGCGGGTCCCCGGGGCGCCGGGGCCGGCCGGGCTCGACGACGGGGATCGGCACCGGGCCGAGCACATCGGTGCCTTCGGGGAGTTCGGCGGTGGCCACGAGGTCGGCGACGGCTGACGGACGGCCGGCGACCGCCGCCATCCTGGACACCGGCGGGAAGCCCAGCTCGGCGCGCTCCGCCAGCTCCCGCACGGCGTGTCCGGCCGGGTCCCAGCGCACCAGCGCCTGCACCGGCCGCAGCGTCGGTTCGCCCAGTACGACCACAGTGCCGCCCTCTCCCGCGGGGCGCACCAGCGCGGCCGCGCCCGCCCAGCGCCGCAGCGCCTCCTCCCCCGCCCTCAGGTCGGGTCGGTTGAGCAGCGCCCAGCCGTCGAGCAGCAGGGCCGCCGCATAGCCCGGGCCCTCGGCGACCGGTTCGGCGCCCGGCGTGGAGATCACCAGCGCGGGAGCGTCAGGCACCGACGCCAGCACCCCGTCCCGCCCGGACATGCGCACCGGCACCTTGGGGAAGGCCCGGCCCAGCTCGTCCGCTGTGCGCCGGGCGCCGACGACCTGGGCGCGCAGCCGGGAGCCGCCGCACTCATGGCACTGCCAGGCCGTCTCGATCCGCCCGCACCACCCGCACGTCGGCGCACCGCCCCCCTCCCTCAGCTCCAGCGGCCCCGAACAGCCCCCGCACCGGGCGGTCTCCCGGCACCGTTCGCAGGCCAGCCCCGGTACGTATCCCCGGCGCGGCACCTGCACCAGCACCGGGCCGCGCGTCAGCGCCTCCTTCGTCACCTGCCACGCCAGGCTCGGCAGCCGTGCCGCCCGCGCGGCCCCGTCCCGCGCCTCGTCGTTCTCCCCGACCGTACGGATCAGGGGCGCGGCGGCCCGTACCTGCTCACGCGACGCCGTGATGGGCAGCGCCCACCGGGTGTCGACCAGCTGCGCCCCCTCCACGGTGCAGGTGAAGCCGCCCAGCAGAAATCCGGCCCGTTCCTCGGTCGCCCGCAGCAGCAGCACCTCGCGGGCGTGCGGCTGCGGCGCGTGCTGCTCGGAGTGGCTGGAGTCGCCGTCATCCCATATCGCGACCAGCCCGAGGTCGGCGACCGGGGCGAACATCGTGGCCCGCGTCCCCACCACCGCCCGCACCGCGCCCCGGCTCAGCGCCAGCCACCGCCGGTAGCGCTCCTCCGGCCCGGCGTCGGCGGTCAGTACGACATGCCGCCCCTCCCCCAGCAGCCCGGTCAGCGCCGCGTCCACCCGGGCGGCCGCCCTGCCGTCCGGCACCACCGCCAGCGCCCCCCGCCCCGACGCCAGCGTTGCCGCCATCGCCCGGGCCAGCTCCTCCGGCCACTGCGGCCCCGGCAACGCCGTCCACACCGCCCTCGGCGAATCCCCCCGCGCCAGTGCCTGCACAAACGCCGCCCCCGTCGGATACCGCCCCCAGCTCCCCGCCTCCGCAAGCGTCCCCGGCACCCCGGAGAAGGTCGGCGCCGCGGCCGGCGGCTCCGCCTCCACCTTCGCCCGCCTCGGCGGCACCGCCAGCTGCACCACATCCGCCAGCGCCCCCGCGTACCGGTCCGCCACCGCCCGGCACAGCCTCAGCAACTGCGGCGTCAGAACCTGCTCCGGCGACAGCACCTGCGCCAGCGGCGCCAACGGCCCCCGGTAATCACTCTCCGCCAGCCGCGCCACGATGAACCCGTCGTGCAGCTCCCCGCCCTCCCGGCGCCCCTTCACCACCCTCGCCCCGAACCGCACCCGCACCCGCACCCCGGGTTGCGCCTGCTCGTCCATCGCCGCCGGCACCGCGTAGTCGAAGTACTGATCCAGGTGCAGCAGCCCCTTGTCCACCAGCACCCGCGCCACCGGCAACCCCTCCGCCAGCGCCGCCCCCCGCCACGTCCGCGGCTTCGCCCTCGGCCCCTTCGCCTCCCGCACCGTCTCCCGTATGAGCGCAAGCTGCTCCCCCCCAGCGGCCTGATCCCCCGCCGGGGTCGCGTTCCGATCGTTCTCGCTGCTCACAGCCTCAGTGTTACCAGACGGCGCCGACAACGGGCGGCGGCATGGAAACGGCCCCGGACCTGAGGTCAGGTCCGGGGCCGTGAGAAAACCGAGTTACAGGCCGACGGCCTTGCGCAGCGCCTCGACGCGGTCGGTGCGCTCCCAGGTGAAGTCGGGCAGCTCGCGGCCGAAGTGGCCGTAGGCGGCGGTCTGGGCGTAGATGGGGCGGAGCAGGTCCAGGTCGCGAATGATGGCGGCCGGGCGGAGGTCGAACACGGTGCCGATCGCCTCCTCGATCTTCTCGACCTCGACGGTGGCGGTGCCGAAGGTCTCGATGAAGAGACCGACGGGCTCGGCCTTGCCGATGGCGTAGGCGACCTGGACCTCGCAGCGGGAGGCGAGGCCGGCGGCTACGACGTTCTTGGCGACCCAGCGCATGGCGTAGGCGGCGGAGCGGTCGACCTTGGAGGGGTCCTTGCCGGAGAAGGCGCCGCCGCCGTGGCGGGCCATGCCGCCGTAGGTGTCGATGATGATCTTGCGGCCGGTGAGGCCGGCGTCACCCATGGGGCCGCCGATCTCGAAGCGGCCGGTGGGGTTGACGAGGAGGCGGTAGCCGTCGGTGTCGAGCTTGAGGCCCTGGTCGACCAGCGCCTTGAGTTCGGGTTCGACGACGAACTCGCGGATGTCGGGGGCGAGCAGCGAGTCGAGGTCGATGTCGCTCGCGTGCTGCGAGGAGACCACGACGGTGTCCAGACGCACGGCCTTGTCGCCGTTGTACTCGATGGTGACCTGGGTCTTGCCGTCCGGGCGCAGGTACGGGATGGTCCCGTTCTTGCGGACCTCGGTGAGGCGCTTGGAGAGGCGGTGCGCCAGCGTGATGGGGAGCGGCATGAGCTCGGGGGTCTCGTCGGTGGCATAGCCGAACATCAGGCCTTGGTCGCCGGCGCCCTGCTTGTCGAACTCGTCGTCCTCGTCACCCGTGGCGACACCCTCGACCCGCTTCTCGTACGCGGTGTCGACACCCTGGGCGATGTCCGGGGACTGCGCGCCGATGGAGACCGAGACGCCGCAGGAGGCGCCGTCGAAGCCCTTCTTCGACGAGTCGTAGCCGATCTCGAGGATCTTGTTACGGACCAGGGTCGCGATGTCGGCGTAGCCCTTGGTCGTGACCTCACCGGCGACATGCACCAGGCCGGTGGTGATCAACGTCTCGACAGCCACACGGGAGGTGGGGTCCTCCTTGAGGAGCGCGTCGAGGATCGTGTCGCTGATCTGGTCAGCGATCTTGTCTGGGTGTCCCTCGGTGACGGACTCCGAGGTGAACAGGCGGCGGGACACATCGCTCCCTGGGGTTGCAGCGGCTGCTGACTGAACATTTGGCGGCTCGCGCGGGGCTGCGCCCGGCGGTTCCTTGGCTAGTTTATCGTTCGAAGCGTTCCGGTGGACACGGGATCTCGCACCTTGGATGGCCGTGACCTGCGACACCGTATTTCACCGTAGGACGAAGGGGGCTGATCAGCCCAGGCGCCGCGCCACAAGGTCCCACACCAACTCGGCGAGAGCCTCCTTGGGGCCGTACGGGACCGGGGTCTCGGAGCCGTCGGCGGCGAGGACGACGGCCTCGTTCTCCTCGGAGCCGAAGGCCTTGCTGTCGCCCACCTCGTTGACGACGAGCAGGTCGCAGCCCTTGCGGGCGAGCTTGGCGCGGCCGTTGGCGAGGACGTTGTCGGTCTCGGCGGCGAAGCCGACGACGATCTGCCCGGGGTGGGGGCGGTCGTGGGAAAGCTCGGCCAGCACATCCGGGTTGCGTACGAGCTCCAGCGGGGCCGGCTCCTCGCCGTCCTTCTTCTTGATCTTGCCCTCGGCGTAGTGGGCGGGCCGGAAATCGGCGACGGCGGCCGCCATCACCACGGCGTCGGCGTCGGCGGCGGCCTTGAGTACGGCCTCGCGCAACTGTACGGCGGTGCCGACCCGGACCACGTCGGCGCCGGCGGGGTCGGGCAGGGCGGTGTTGGCGGCGACGAGAGTGACGCGGGCGCCCCGGGCGAGGGCGACGCGGGCCAGTGCGTAGCCCTGCTTGCCGGAGGAGCGGTTGCCGAGGTAGCGGACCGGGTCGAGGGGTTCGCGGGTGCCGCCGGCGCTGATGACGACGTGCCGGCCGACCAGGTCCGGGGCGGCGGTGCCCCGGACCAGGACGCGGCGGCAGACCTCGAAGATCTCGCCGGGGTCGGGGAGGCGGCCCTTGCCGGTGTCGACGCCGGTGAGTCGGCCGACGGCGGGCTCGATGACGATGGCGCCGCGGCGGCGCAGGGTGGCGACGTTCTCCCGGGTGGCGGGGTGCTCCCACATCTCGGTGTGCATGGCCGGGGCGAACACCACAGGACATCGCGCCGTGAGCAGGGTGTTGGTGAGCAGGTCGTCGGCCAGGCCGTGGGCGGCCTTGGCGAGGATGTCGGCGGTCGCGGGGGCGACCACCACGAGGTCGGCGTGCTGGCCGATCCGTACGTGCGGGACCTCCTCCACGCCGTCCCACACCCGGGTGGTGGCCCGGTGGCCGGACAGCGCCGACCAGGTGGCCTCGCCCACGAAGTGCAGCGCCGACTGGGTGGGCACCACCCGCACGTCGTGTCCGGACTCGGTGAACCGCCGCAGCAGCTCGCACGCCTTGTACGCGGCGATCCCGCCGCTCACCCCGAGGACGACCTGTGGCTTAGTCATGTGTCTATGACACACCACGGGCCCGGCCGTCATACGGCCGGGCCCGTGGTGGCAGCTCCGAAGGGCTGGAAAGGACTACTGCGCGGGGCCCTCGACGGCCTCGGAGGTCAGCAGACCCGCGTTGATCTCGCGGAGGGCGATCGACAGCGGCTTCTCGTGGACGTGAGTGTCCACCAGCGGGCCGACGTACTCGAGCAGGCCTTCACCGAGCTGCGAGTAGTACGCGTTGATCTGACGCGCACGCTTGGCCGCGTAGATCACGAGGCTGTACTTCGAGTCTGTGGCCTCGAGCAGCTCGTCGATCGGCGGGTTGATGATGCCCTCGGGCGTGGAGATGGAAGAGGACACGCTCTACCTTCCGATAAATGGGGGTCCCCCCAGCGGAGCGAGGGGGCGGAAAAAGATTCGGAGTCAGACAACTCCCATCAAGGCTAGCAGCTCGCGGGCTACATCCTCGACGGAGGTGTTGACAAGGGTCACATCGAACTCGGACTCGGCGGCCAGTTCGACCCGGGCGGCCGCCAGCCGTCGCTCGATCACCTCGGGGGACTCGGTGCCCCGGCCGGTGAGGCGGCGTACGAGCTCCTCCCAGCTGGGCGGCGCCAGGAAGACCAGCTGGGCCTCCGGCATGGCCTTGCGGACCAGCCGGGCGCCCTGCAGATCGATCTCCAGCAGCACCGGCACGCCGGCGTCGAGCTTCTCCAGTACGGGCTGGCGCGGGGTGCCGTAGCGGTGCCCCGCGAAGTCCGCCCACTCCAGCAGTTCCCCGTTGGCGACGAGCTTGTCGAACTCGTCGTCGTCCACGAAGTAGTACTGGACCCCGTGCTTCTCACCGGGGCGCGGCTTGCGGGTGGTGGCCGACACCGAGAGCCAGACCTCGGGGTGGACTTTGCGCATATGGGCGACGACCGTGCTCTTGCCGACCCCGGAGGGGCCGGAGAGCACGGTCAGCCGCGGACGATCCATCATGGAGCGATTATCCCCGGTCCCGAAGGTTCGCGGGACCGCTGGGTCATCAGGCAGCCGGGCTGCCGAACTCGCGCTCCAGGGACGCGATCTGGTTGGAACCCAGCCCGCGGACCCGGCGGCTCTCAGAAATGCCGAGCCGCTCCATGATCTGCTTGGCGCGGACCTTGCCCACGCCGGGCAGGGACTCCAGAAGGGCGGAGACCTTCATCTTGCCGATGACGTCATTCTCCTGGCCCGACTTGATGACCTCATGCAGCGAGGCGCCGGAGTGCTTGAGCCGATTCTTGACCTCGGCGCGCTCCCGGCGAGCCGCGGCGGCCTTCTCGAGCGCGGCAGCGCGCTGTTCAGGGGTAAGGGGCGGAAGAGCCACGCCTACGTCACCTCGGAAGTAGAACTGTCGGATACGGACCGGTGTGGAACCTAGTCGCCCCCGACCTGCAGGGGCAACGTGAAACGCGCACGTTGCGCGCTCTCGTCGGAGACTAGCGGCCGAAGCGCTCAACGTCAGCGCAAACAAGAAGAAAAGTCCTGGTCAGCCTCACCCGATCAGGACTTTTGGGACAAATCACCGCAGGTTTGTGGCCTACTTGACGGATTCGGCCACTTCTGCTGCCTCCCGAGCGGCCGATTCCCGCAGCCCCGCCACCGACGGACCGTGCCGCAGGACCCCCCGGCTGAAGCTCGGGAGAACATCGCGGACGGCGGAGCCGAAGATCCGCGGCAGATCGGCCGCCGTGGCGCCCTGGGCGCCCATACCGGGGGCCAGCAGGGGTCCGTTGACCGCCAACTCCACCCCCGCCTCGGCGAGCGTCGCACCCACCACGGCGCCGACGGAGCCGAGCGGCGTGTCCCCCCGGTTCTCCTCCGCGATGTGGTCGAGCATCACCTGTGCGAGTGATCTGCCGTCGGGCGTGGCGGTCCGCTGCACCTCGGCGCCCTCCGGATTGGAGGTCAGCGCGAGTACGAAGACCCCCGCCCCGCTGATCCGGGCGGCGTCCAGCGCCGGGCGCAGCGAGCCGAAGCCGAGGTAGGGGCTGACGGTGACCGCGTCCGAGAACAGCGGCGAGTCCTTGTCGAGGTAGGTCGCGGCGTAGGCGGCCATGGTCGAGCCGATGTCGCCGCGCTTGGCGTCCATCAGCACCAGCGCGCCGGCCTGCCGCGCGTCCGCCACCGCCCGCTCCAGTACGGCGATGCCGCGCGACCCGAAGCGCTCGAAGAAGGCGCTCTGCGGCTTCAGTACGGCCACCCGGTCGGCCAGCGCCTCGACCACGGTGTTCGTGAAGCGCTCCAGGCCCGCCACGTCGTCGCCCAGGCCCCAGGAGGCCAGCAACGAGGCATGTGGGTCGATGCCCACGCACAGCGGGCCCCGGGTGTCCATGGCGCGGCGCAGCCGGGCGCCGAAGGGTTCGAGGTTTTCGGGGCTCTCCGGGGTCATGCGGCCTTCTCCTTACGGACGGCGGCGCCGACGGCGTCGGCGAGGGTGTCGTACGGGCTCTCGGCGAGGCGGGCGGCCAGGCCCCGGTGGATACGGCGGCACCAGAACGGGCCCTCGTAGATGAAGGCGCTGTAGCCCTGCACCAGCGTGGCACCGGCGAGGATGCGCTGCCAGACGTCCTCGGCGCTCTCCACGCCGCCGACCCCGACCAGGGTGATCCGGTCCCCCACGCGGGCGTACAGGCGGCTCAGCACCTGCAGCGAGCGGGCCTTGAGCGGCGCGCCTGACAGCCCGCCGGTCTCCTTGACCAGGGAGGGGTCCGAGGTCAGCCCGAGGCCCTCGCGGGCGATGGTGGTGTTGGTGGCGATGATTCCGTCCAGCCCCAGCTCCACCGCGAGGTCCGCAACCGCGTCCACGTCCTCGTCCGCGAGGTCCGGCGCGATCTTGACCAGCAGCGGCACCGCGCCGGCGGCCGCCTTCACCCCGGTCAGCAGCGGCCGCAGGTGGCCGACCGCCTGCAGATTGCGCAGGCCGGGGGTGTTCGGCGACGACACGTTGACGACCAGGTAGTCCGCGTGCGGCGCGAGCCTCTCGGCCGACGTCACGTAATCGGCGACCGCTTCCGCCTCCGGGGTGACCTTCGTCTTCCCGATGTTGACGCCCACGACCGGCTTGAAGACCGGATTGCGCGCCCCGAGGCGGGCCGCCACGACTGCCGAGCCCTCGTTGTTGAACCCCATCCGGTTGATCAGCGCCCGGTCGGCCACCAGCCGGAACAACCGCCTCTTGGGATTGCCCGGCTGGGGCTGCGCGGTGACCGTGCCGATCTCGACATGGTCGAACCCGAGCATGGCCAGGCCGTCTATGCCGACCGCGTTCTTGTCGAACCCGGCAGCCAGCCCGAACGGCCCGTGCATGCGCAGACCGAACGCCTCCGTCCGCAGCGCCGCGTGGCGCGGGGCGAGAAGGGCGGCGGCGAGGGTGCGCAGCACCGGGATGCGGGCGGCGAGCCGGATCCAGCCGAAGGCGAGGTGGTGTGCGCGCTCGGGGTCGATCCGGCGGAAGACCAGCTTGAAGAGGAGGGGGTACATGCGGGTTGGTTCTGCCTGTCGGTTGTGGCTGTCGCGAGCCGTCTGCGGGCCGGTGGCCGGGGTTTTCCTCTCCCCGCACCCGCCCCTTCCCGAAACCGGGGCTCCGCCCCGGCCCCCGATTGCCTGGCGTTTCGTCGTCGGCCGCCGACCGGTGGTCGGCCACCCAGCGGAAACCCGAAGCCAACCATTGGCCGATCGGGTGGGCGGGTGGGAGACGGGGGTCCGGGGCGGAGCCCACGGTGGCCTAGGCCTCGCGGGCCTCGGTCAAATGCTGGGCGTGCTCCTGGAGGGAGCGGACGCCGACGTCGCCGCGGTTGAGCGCGTCGATGCCCTGGACGGCCGCGGCGAGGGCCTGGACCGTGGTCAGGCAGGGGACGCCGCGGGCGACGGCGGCGGTGCGGATCTCGTAGCCGTCGAGACGGCCGCCCGTGCCGAAGGGCGTGTTGACGATGAGGTCGACGTCGCCGTTGTGGACGAGCTGGACGATGGTGGGCTCGCCGTCCGGACCGGTGCCCTCGCTGAGCTTGCGGACGACCGTGGCGTGGATGCCGTTGCGCCGCAGCACCTCGGCCGTGCCGGAGGTGGCGAGGAGCTCGAAGCCGTGCTCGACCAGGGCCCGGGCCGGGAAGATCAGGGCGCGCTTGTCACGGTTGGCGACCGAGACGAAGGCACGGCCCTTGGTGGGCAGGGCCCCGTAAGCCGCCGACTGGGACTTGGCGTACGCCGTGCCGAAGACCGAGTCGATGCCCATGACCTCGCCGGTGGAGCGCATCTCCGGGCCGAGGATGGTGTCGACGCCGCGGCCCTGGACATCCCGGAAGCGCGACCAGGGAAGGACGGCCTCCTTCACGGAGATCGGCGCGTCGAGCGGCAGAGTGCCGCCGTCGCCGGTCGCCGGCAGCAGACCTTCGGCGCGCAGCTCGGCGATGGTCGCGCCGAGCGAGATGCGGGCGGCGGCCTTGGCGAGCGGCACGGCGGTGGCCTTGGAAGTGAAGGGGACCGTACGCGAGGCGCGCGGGTTGGCTTCGAGGACGTACAGGATGTCGCCGGCGAGGGCGAACTGGATGTTGATCAGGCCCTGGACGCCGACGCCCTTCGCGATGGCCTCCGTCGAGGCCCGCAGGCGCTTGATGTCGTGGCCGCCGAGCGTGATCGGGGGCAGGGCGCAGGCGGAGTCGCCGGAGTGGATGCCGGCTTCCTCGATGTGCTCCATGACGCCGCCGAGGTAGAGCTCGTGGCCGTCGTAGAGCGCGTCGACGTCGATCTCGATGGCGTCGTCGAGGAAGCGGTCGACCAGCACCGGGCGGTCGGGGCCGATCTCGGTGGACTCGGCGATGTACGTGGCGAGCCGGGCCTCGTCGTAGACAATCTCCATGCCGCGTCCGCCGAGCACGTACGAGGGCCGTACGAGGACGGGGTAGCCGATCTCGTCGGCGATGGCCTTGGCCTGGTCGAAGGTGGTCGCCGTGCCGTGCTTGGGGGCCGGCAGGCCCGCCTCGCTGAGCACCCGGCCGAAGGCGCCGCGGTCCTCGGCGAGGTGGATGGCCTCGGGCGAGGTGCCGACGACGGGCACGCCGTTGTCCTTGAGCGCCTGGGCCAGGCCCAGCGGGGTCTGGCCGCCGAGCTGGACGATGACACCCGCCACCGGTCCGGCCAAGGTCTCGGCGTGGACGATCTCCAGGACGTCCTCGAGGGTGAGCGGCTCGAAGTAGAGCCGGTCGGAGGTGTCGTAGTCGGTGGAGACCGTCTCGGGGTTGCAGTTGACCATCACGGTCTCGTAGCCGGCGTCGCTCAGCGCGAAGGAGGCGTGGACGCAGGAGTAGTCGAACTCGATGCCCTGGCCGATGCGGTTGGGGCCCGAGCCGAGGATGATCACGGCAGGCTTCCCGCGGGGCGCGACCTCGGTCTCCTCGTCGTACGAGGAGTAGAAGTACGGGGTGTTGGCGGCGAATTCGGCGGCGCAGGTGTCGACCGTCTTGTAGACCGGGCGGACGCCGAGCGCGTGCCGGACCTCGCGGACGACGTCCTCGCGCAGTCCGCGGATGCCGGCGATCTGGGTGTCGGAGAAGCCGTTGCGCTTGGCCTCGGCCAGCAGTTCGGGAGCGAGGCGGTCGGCGGCGGCGAGCTCGTCCGCGGTCTCCTTGATGAGGAAGAGCTGGTCGACGAACCACGGGTCGATCTTGGTGGCGTCGAAGACCTCCTCCTGGGTGGCCCCGGCGCGGATGGCCTCCATGACGGTGTTGATCCGGCCGTCGGTGGGGATCCGGGAGGTGGCCAGCAGCTCCGCCTTGTCGGCGGGCTCGCCGGTGAAGGAGAACTGCGAGCCCTTCTTCTCCAGCGAGCGCAGCGCCTTCTGCAGCGCCTCGGGGAAGTTGCGGCCGATGGCCATGGCCTCGCCGACCGACTTCATGGTGGTGGTGAGGGTCGCGTCGGCGGCCGGGAACTTCTCGAAGGCGAAGCGCGGCACCTTGACGACGACGTAGTCGAGAGTCGGCTCGAAGGAGGCCGGGGTCTTCTCGGTGATGTCGTTGGGGATCTCGTCGAGGGTGTAGCCGACGGCGAGCCGGGCGGCGATCTTGGCGATCGGGAAGCCGGTGGCCTTGGACGCCAGCGCCGAGGAGCGGGAGACGCGGGGGTTCATCTCGATGACGATGACCCGGCCGTCCTCGGGATTGACCGCGAACTGGATGTTGCAGCCGCCAGTGTCGACGCCGACCTCGCGGATCACGGCGATGCCGATGTCGCGGAGGATCTGGTACTCGCGGTCGGTGAGGGTCATCGCCGGGGCGACGGTGATGGAGTCGCCGGTGTGCACACCCATGGGGTCGAAGTTCTCGATGGAGCACACGACCACGACGTTGTCGTGTCTGTCGCGCATCAGCTCCAGCTCGTACTCCTTCCAGCCGAGGATGGACTCCTCCAGAAGCACCTCGGTGGTCGGCGAGAGGGTCAGGCCCTGGCCGGCGATGCGGCGCAGCTCGTCCTCGTCGTGGGCGAAGCCGGAGCCGGCGCCGCCCATGGTGAAGGAGGGGCGGACGACGACCGGGTAGCCGCCAAGTTCGTCGACGCCCGCCAGGACGTCGTCCATGGAGTGGCAGATGACGGAGCGGGCGGACTCGCCGTGGCCGATCTTGGCCTTGACGGCCCGGACGACCTCCTTGAACAGGTCGCGGTCCTCGCCCTTGTTGATCGCCTCGACGTTGGCGCCGATCAGCTCGACGCCGTACTTGTCAAGGGTGCCGTTGCTGTGGAGGGAGATCGCGGTGTTGAGCGCGGTCTGGCCGCCCAGGGTGGGGAGGAGGGCGTCGGGACGCTCCTTGGCGATGATCTTCTCGACGTACTCCGGGGTGATCGGCTCGACGTACGTGGCGTCGGCGATCTCCGGGTCGGTCATGATCGTGGCCGGGTTGGAGTTGACCAGGATGACCCGCAGGCCCTCGGACCTGAGGACGCGGCAGGCCTGGGTGCCGGAGTAGTCGAACTCGGCGGCCTGGCCGATGACGATCGGGCCGGAGCCGATGACCAGGACGGACTGGATATCGGTGCGCTTAGGCACGCTGGCCCTCCATGAGCTCTACGCCGTGCTTGTCTTGTTCGTCTCGCATGAGCTCGACGAAACGGTCGAACAGGTAGGCCGCGTCGTGCGGGCCGGCTGCGGCTTCGGGGTGGTACTGGACGCTGAAGGCGGGGGTGTCGAGCAGCCGCAGACCCTCGACCACGTTGTCGTTGAGGCAGACGTGGGAGACCTCGACCCGGCCGTAGGGCGTGTCGGAGACGGCGTCGAGCGGCGCGTCGACCGCGAAGCCGTGGTTGTGCGCGGTGACCTCGACCTTGCCGGTGGTGCGGTCCTGCACCGGCTGGTTGATGCCGCGGTGGCCGTACTTCAGCTTGTACGTGCCGAAGCCGACGGCCCGGCCGAGCAGCTGGTTGCCGAAGCAGATCCCGAACAGCGGGGTGCGGCGCTCCAGGACGCCCTGGATGACGGTGAGGTCGGCGGTGGCCGGGTCGCCGGGGCCGTTGGAGAGGAACACGCCGTCCGGCTGGACCGCGTAGACGTCGTCGAGGGTGGCCGTGGCGGGCAGGACGTGGACCTCGATGCCGCGCTCGGCCATGCGGTGCGGGGTCATGCCCTTGATGCCCAGGTCGAGGGCGGCGACGGTGAACTTCTTCTCGCCGATCGCCGGGACGACGTACGTCTCGCTCGTGGCGACCTCGGCGGAGAGGTTCGCGCCCTTCATCTGGGGGCTGGCCTGCACCTTGGCGAGCAGTGTCGCCTCGTCGGCGATCGCCTCGCCGGAGAAGATGCCGACGCGCATGGCGCCGCGCTCACGCAGGTGGCGGGTGAGGGCGCGGGTGTCGATGCCGCTGATCCCGACGATCCCCTGCTTGACCAGCTCCTCGTCCAGGGTGCGGACGGAGCGCCAGTTGGACGGGACACGGGCGGGGTCGCGGACGACGTAGCCGGCGACCCAGATCCGGGAGGACTCGGGGTCCTCGTCGTTGACGCCGGTGTTGCCGATGTGCGGGGCGGTCATGACAACCACTTGGCGGTGGTAGGAGGGGTCGGTCAGGGTCTCCTGGTAGCCGCTCATGCCGGTGGAGAACACGGCCTCGCCGAAGGTCTCCCCCACGGCCCCGTAGGCGCGGCCGCGGAAGCTGCGGCCGTCCTCCAGGACGAGTACGGCGGAGACCCTGCGGGCCCGCTGGGTGGAGGTGGTCATCGTGCGCCTTCCTGGTCGTGCGAAATCGTGTTGATGGCCTCGACCCAGGCGTCGTGCTCGGCTGCCTGGTCGGAGCGGAATCCGGAGTCGATCAGCTTGTCCCCGTGCGCCCAGGTGACCACCAGCAGGCCGCCCTCGGTGAGGACCTTGCCGGCGATGCCCTTGTCGAGCCGGGCCTCGCGCAGCTGCGCCGCCGGTACGAAGAAGTCGGTGGCCCCGGGGCGTACGACGGTCAGTCCCGCGTCCGTGAGCGTCAGCTCGGCACGGCTGCGGGTGCCCAGGCCGTGGGCGACGATCCGGTCGAGCCACTGCCCGGCGGTGGTCGAGCCGTGGTAGCGGCCGGACATGGTGAGCTTCGGCTCTCCCCCAGCCTGGCGGCTGGGAGGTGCCGCCAGGGCGTCGGGCGCGGTGGGCAGCTCGGGCAGGTCGCTCTGCAGGGTGGCGCGCCACTTCCAGCCCTCACGCATCAGCCAGTAGACCAGCGCGACGAAGAGCAGCAGTCCGACCACCCAGCCGGCGCGGTCGGCCCAGTCGGTGACCTGCGCGGACTGCTTCGGGTCGGCGATGAGTACCAGAGGTGTCACGTGAGCTTCCCGTCCATGACCGTCGCCTTGCCCCGCAGGAAGGTGGCGATCACCTGGCCCGGCAGCTCGATGCCCTCGTACGGGGTGTTGCGGCTGCGGGAGGCGAAGCCCGCGGGATTCACCACACCACGGTATGCCGGATCGACCAGCGTGAGGTTGGCGGGCTCACCAGCCGAGACGGGCCGTCCGTGGCTCCCCCTGGCTCCGCCGGGGGCACCCCCAGCGAGGCGGCCGATGACCGCCGGGCGGAAGGACATCCGGTCGGCGACGCCGGCCCAGTCCAGCAGCCCGGTCTCGACCATCGTGTGCTGGACGACGGCCAGCGCGGTCTCCAGGCCCACCATGCCCATCGCCGCGGCCGCCCACTCGCAGTCCTTGTCCTCGTGCGGGTGCGGGGCGTGGTCGGTGGCGACGCAGTCGATGGTGCCGTCGGCCAGGGCCTCGCGCAGGGCCATGACGTCGGCCTCGGTGCGCAGCGGCGGGTTGACCTTGTAGACGGGGTTGTACGAGCGGACCAGTTCGTCGGTGAGAAGCAGGTGGTGCGGGGTGACCTCGGCGGTGACGTCCCAGCCCTTGGACTTGGCCCACCGTACGATCTCGACCGAGCCGGCGGTGGAGAGGTGGCAGATGTGCACCCGGGAGCCGACGTGGGCGGCCAGCAGCACATCGCGGGCGATGATCGACTCCTCCGCGACGGCCGGCCAGCCGGTGAGGCCCAGCTCCCCGGAGACGGTGCCCTCGTTCATCTGGGCGCCCTCGGTCAGCCGCGGCTCCTGGGCGTGCTGGGCGACGACACCGTCGAAGGCCTTCACGTACTCCAGCGCCCGGCGCATGATCACGGCGTCGTCCACGCACTTGCCGTCGTCCGAGAAGACCCGCACACCCGCCGCCGAGTCGGCCATGGCGCCCAGCTCGGCGAGCTGCTTGCCCTCCAGGCCGACCGTGACCGCGCCGACCGGCTGCACGTCGCAGTAGCCGTGCTCCTTGCCGAGCCGCCAGACCTGCTCCACGACGCCGGCGGTGTCGGCGACGGGGAAGGTGTTGGCCATGGCGTGCACGGCCGTGTAGCCGCCGACGGCGGCCGCGCGGGTGCCGGTGAGGACGGTCTCGGAGTCCTCGCGGCCGGGCTCGCGCAGGTGGGTGTGGAGGTCGACCAGGCCGGGGAGCAGGATCTTGCCGTCCGCCTCGACGACGGTGGCGTCACCGGCTTCGAGCCCTGTGCCCACGGCGGCGATGGTCCCGCCGTCGATCAGTACGTCCTGAGGCTCGCCGCCGAGGATCCTCGCGCCGCGAATAAGGGTCTTGCTCATGCTTACTGGTTCTCCTCGGTGCGGGCGTGCGTGACGGCAGGGCCGGTGACGGCAGGGGCAGCGCCGCCGAGCAGCAGGTACAGGACGGCCATACGGATGCTGACACCGTTCTTGACCTGCTCGACGGCGGTGCAGCGCGGCGAGTCGGCGACCTCGGCGGTGATCTCCATGCCCCGGTTCATCGGCCCGGGGTGCATGACGATGGCGTGCTCCGGCAGGCAGGCCATGCGCGTGCCGTCCAGGCCGTAGCGGCGGGCGTATTCGCGCTCGGTGGGGAAGAAGGCGGCGTTCATGCGCTCGCGCTGGACGCGGAGCATCATCACGGCGTCGGACTTGGCCAGCACCGCGTTCAGGTCGTACGAGATCTCGCAGGGCCAGTTCTCGACGCCGATCGGCAGCAGGGTGGGCGGGGCCACGAGGGTCACCTCGGCGCCCAGCGTGTTGAGCAGCAGCACGTTGGAGCGGGCGACCCGGCTGTGCAGGATGTCGCCGACGACCGTGATCCGGCGGCCGGCCAGGTCGCGGCCGGTACCGGACAGGTGGCGGCGCATGGTGAAGGCGTCCAGCAGGGCCTGGGTGGGGTGTTCGTGGGTGCCATCGCCCGCGTTGACGACCGAGCCGTTGATCCAGCCGGAGTTGGCCAGGCGGTGCGGGGCGCCGGAGGTGTGGTGGCGGATGACGACGGCGTCGGCGCCCATCGCCTCCAGGGTCAGGGCGGTGTCCTTCAAGGATTCGCCCTTGGAGACCGAGGAGCCCTTGGCGGAGAAGTTGATGACGTCGGCGGACAGCCGCTTGGCGGCCGCCTCGAAGGAGATGCGGGTTCGGGTCGAGTCCTCGAAGAAGAGGTTGACGACCGTGCGGCCGCGCAGCGTCGGCAGTTTCTTGATGGGCCGGTCGGCGACGCGGGCCATTTCCTCGGCGGTGTCGAGGACCAGGATGGCGTCGTCGCGGGTGAGGTCCGCGGCCGAGATGAGGTGGCGCTTCATCGGGTTCGCTCCGTGGAAGGGATGTACAGGAAGCGGAGGGCACGCGGGAAGCCCGGAACAGTCCCCGGGCTCCCGCGAACGGCGCTACTGGTCGCGGGTGCCCAGCAGGACGGTGTCGCGGCCGTCCTCCTCGGTCAGCTGGACCTTCACGGTCTCGCGCAGCGAGGTGGGGATGTTCTTGCCGACGTAGTCGGCGCGGATGGGCAGCTCGCGGTGGCCGCGGTCGACCAGGACCGCCAGCTGTACGGCGCGCGGCCGCCCGATGTCGTTGAGAGCGTCCAGGGCGGCCCGGATCGTACGGCCCGAGAAGAGCACGTCGTCGACGAGGACGACCAGCCGGCCGTCCACCCCGTCGCCCGGAATGTCGGTGCGGGCGAGGGCGCGCGCCGGGCCGAGCCGCAGGTCGTCGCGGTACATGGTGATATCGAGGGAGCCGACCAGCACCTTGCGGCCGGTGATCTCGGCGAGCTTGTCGGCGAGCCGGCGGGCGAGGAAGACGCCACGCGTCGGGATACCGAGGAGCACCACGTCGTCGGCGCCCTTGGCGCGTTCGACGATCTCGTGGGCGATGCGGGTCAGGACCCGCTCGATGTCCGGTGCCTCCAGGACGGGGCGAGCCGGAGCTGAGCTGTTTTCGCTGTTTTCGGCCATCAGAAATGGACCTCCTTCCCCGCCTCACGGGACGGGCCTTAAAGGACGCCAGAGTTACGATGTCACCGTAGCAGGTGGCCGGGCATGATCTCGCAGAGTCGGTCCACAGGGTACGCGAAACGCCGTAATCACGTCATATCGAACGCCAAGGTGGTACCGGTGTGGCCCATTCGGCTTGACGGATTCCAATTACGCTGCGTAACCTCACAGTGAGTTACTGAGTTTTCGTCCGGGGAGCCTTATGTCCAGCGATTACGCCAAACAGCTCGGAGCCAAGCTCCGTGCCATCCGCACGCAGCAGGGACTCTCCCTCCACGGCGTCGAGGAGAAGTCCCAGGGCCGCTGGAAGGCCGTGGTCGTCGGCTCGTACGAGCGCGGCGACCGTGCGGTGACCGTGCAGCGCCTTGCCGAGCTCGCCGATTTCTACGGCGTGCCGGTGCAGGAGCTGCTGCCCGGGTCCGCGCCCGGCGGGGCTGCCGAGCCGCCGCCGAAGCTTGTGCTCGACCTTGAGCGGCTCTCCCAGGTGCCGTCCGACAAGGCCGGCCCGCTCCAGCGCTACGCCGCCACCATCCAGAGCCAGCGTGGTGACTACAACGGCAAGGTGCTCTCGATCCGCCAGGACGACCTCCGCACCCTCGCCGTCATCTACGACCAGTCCCCTTCGGTCCTCACCGACCAGCTCATCAGCTGGGGCGTCCTGGACGCGGACGCGCGCCGCGCCGTCCAGCAGGAGGAGGGCTGACGCCCTCGGTTCAGCAGAAACGTTCGCCCGGGTGTGCGGCGTCCAAACGGACGCCGGACACCCGGGCGCCTTTTTGGCCAGAAGGCGTCCGCAGGGCGAGCGGGCCCGCGGCGGAAAAAGGCCGAGGCCCGGAACGCGATGCGTTCCGGGCCTCGGTGCCGCGGCGAAGCCGTAAGCGCTAGTCGCGCCGCAGGCCGGGCTTGAGGTCCTTGAGCCGAGCCAGCAGGCCGTTCACGAAGGCCGGCGACTCCTCCGTGGAGAACTCCTTGGCGAGCTGCACGGCCTCGTCCAGGACGACAGCGTCGGGGACGTCGTCCTCCCAGATCAGCTCGTACGCGCCGAGGCGCAGGACGTTGCGGTCAACGACCGGCATGCGGTCGAGGGTCCAGCCGACGGCATACGTGGCAAGCAGCTCGTCGATGCGCTCGGCGTGAGCCGCGTAGCCCTCGATGAGCTGCATGGTGTACTCGCTGACCGGCGGTTGCCGGTCGTCGGTCCGGGCGAGCCGTATCCAGTCCGCCATGGCGATCTTGGGGCCGACACCCCGCTGCTCCGCCTCGAAGAGGATCTGGAAGGCCCGCTTGCGGGCCTTGTTGCGGGCAGCCACGGTTAGTTGTTCACCCGGCCGAGGTAGTCACCCGTGCGGGTGTCGACCTTGATCTTCTCACCCGTGGTGATGAAGAGCGGCACGCCGACCTCGTAACCGGTCTCCAGGCGCGCGGGCTTGGTGCCGCCAGTGGAGCGGTCGCCCTGGACGCCGGGCTCGGTGTACTCGATGACGAGTTCGACAGCGGCCGGGAGTTCGATGTAGAGCGGCGAGCCCTCGTACATCGCGACGACGGCCTCGAAGCCCTCGAGGAGGTAGTTGGCGGCGTCGCCGACCACCTCGGGAGAGACGTAGATCTGGTCGTACGTGTCCATGTCCATGAACACGAAGCTCTCGCCGTCCTTGTAGGAGAACTGCATGCCGCGCTTGTCGACGTTGGCCGTCTCGACCTTCACACCGGCGTTGAAGGTCTTGTCGACGACCTTGCCGGAGAGCACGTTCTTGAGCTTCGTACGGACGAAGGCGGGGCCCTTGCCGGGCTTGACGTGCTGGAACTCGACTACGGACCAGAGCTGGCCTCCGTCGAGCTTGAGCACGAGGCCGTTCTTGAGGTCGTTCGTGGATGCCACGGTTGCGGAATCTCCTGGACTGCTGCTGCGGAGACCAAATGTGCGCGCCCACTAAAGGGCGAGCAGCTCCTTGGTCGTGATGGTGAGTAGCTCGGGCCCGCCGTCCGCCTGAGGACGTACGACGAGTGTGTCGTCGATGCGGACACCGCCTCGGCCCGGAAGGTGGACCCCCGGTTCGACGGTGACCGGCACGCAAGCGTCCAGTTTACCCATGGCCGCGGGCGACAGCCGAGGGTCCTCGCCGATCTCCAGGCCGACGCCGTGCCCGGTGCTCTCCCCCAGCGCTTCCGCGTACCCGGCGGAGGCCACCAGTTGGCGGGCGGCACGGTCGACATCGCGGCAGGCCACACCCGGTGCGAGGGCCTCGCGGCCGGCTCGCTGGGCGGCGAAGACCAGCTCGTACAGGTCGATCTGCCAGTCGGCGGGAGTCGTCCCGATGACGAAGGTACGGCCGACCTCGCACCGGTATCCGCGGTAGTTGGCGCCCAGACAGACGGTGAGGAAGTCGCCCTCCTCGACCCGCCGGTCGGTCGGGAGGTGGTTCGCGGCGCCGGAGTGGGGCCCGGTCCCGACGTACGTGGGGAAGGCGGGGCCGTCGGCGCCGTGGTCGACCAGGCGGCGCTCCAGTTCCAGGGCGAGGTGCCGTTCGGTGCGGCCGACCAGGATGGATTCCAGCAGTTCGCCGAGGGCCTGGTCGGCGATCTCGGCGGAGATCCGCAGGGCCGAGATCTCCTGCTCGTCCTTGACCAGGCGCAGCTGCTCCACAGCCCCGCCCAGGTCGGCCAGCCGGATGCCGGGCACGACGGAGGCGATGGCGCGGTGCCGGGCGACCGTCAGGTGGTGCTCCTCGACGGCCAGCGCCTCGGCCTTGCGCTCCTGGGCGAGACCGGCTGCGGCCACGACCGGGTCGCCGTCCGGCGCGGGCAGCACCACGGCCCGTACGTCCTCCGGCACCTGGCCCTCGGCGAGGTCGCCGGACGGCCGGCGGCGGTGGACCAGGACGTCCTGCGAGCCGGGACCGACCAGCAGGACGGCGTCGGCGGGGGCGCAGCCGGTCAGGTAACGGACGTTGGCCGGGCGCGAGACCAGGGCCGCTTCCGCCCCGGCCGCGGCGCAGCGGTCACGAAGACGTTCCCGGCGGACAGCGTGCACCTCGGACATGTGGCGAGCGTACGTCGGGGCCCGGCGGACGGCCTCTTGAGAGGGTCCGGCAGTGCGCTCGCCGGGCCCCACGTGCGCCTACCAGGCCGGGGGCCCCTGGAGGCTGCGGGCCACGACGCTGTCGAGCGCGGTCGCGGCAGCGGGGACGTCGAGCTGGGAGTTGTCGATGATGGGCAGCCCGGAGCCGTACCAGCCGGCCATGCGGCCGTGGATGCGGGCGACCTCGTCATCGGACAGGCGGCGGTTGCCCGAGCGCTGCGCGTTGCGGGCCAGGACCACGTCCAGGCCGGGGAGGAGGACGACGGGCAGCAGCCCGGGGCCCACGTGCCGCTTCCAGCCGCCGAGGCCGACCACGGGCCGGTCGGGGAAGACGGCGTCGTCGATGATGCAGGAGATGCCGTTGGCCAGGAAATTGCGGGCCGAGAACCCGCAGGTGCGGCGGGCGAGTCGATACTGCGCCTCGGAGTGCTCGTTCCAGCCCGACTGGGGGTCCGCGAACCCCGACCGCACCCATTCACGTACGTCGTCCAGGCTGATGTGCGCCGTCGGTACGCCGCGGTGGTCCGCCCAGTGGCGGGCGATGGTCGTCTTGCCCGCGCCCGCCGCGCCGATCAGCAGGACCGCCACGGGTGCGTGTGGCTGCGCCTGCGGCTGTGCCTGCGGCAGCTGGACCGCGGCACCTGGCGGCAGGGGGAAGTGCCCGGTGGTGCCGGAGGGCTGCGGCGGCCCCACAGCGTGCTGCATGTCGGCCCACTCCGTCTCGTACGGCTTTGCTTACACGACCGGCGGATTCAGCGCCGTTCGCTACCGAACGGTACCGTCCCGGGGCCCAGTTGTGTGAACGGCCCGGCCCGCCCGCCCCTCCCCGCTAGGCTTCCGGGGTTCCGCCCCGGGCCCCGGCCCGGGGCCCACCGGGTTGTGGGAGCACGTTCCGCAAGGCGAGCGGAGCGAGATGGGGGCACTCCCCCAGCCTTCGGCCGGGGGTACCCCCACCCAGCGTCTAGCTGGGGGAGCTGGCACAACCCGGCCACGGACCCGCGCCCAACAATGCACCTGTCCGGGGTCCAGGGGCAGCGCCCCTGGTTTCGGGAAGGGGCGGGGTGGGGGAACCAGCCCCCCGGGCCGGCCTCAGGGCGCCGAGCCGGCCCCGCCCACCCACCGTCGTGGTGCGTACCCGTTGCCGGGTGCGGCCGGGTTGGGCCAGCCTCCCCCAAAGCTTCCTTTGAGTGGGGGAGGACGGCCTACCCCCAACCCAGCTACTTGGCGACCTCGGCGTAAGCCGCAATCAGCACGGCCGGGTCCGGGCCTTCCAGGACCGTGGGCTTGGCGAGGCCGTCGAGGACGATGAAGCGGAGGCGGTCGCCGCGGGACTTCTTGTCGACCTTCATGGTTTCGAGGAGCTTGGGCCACTGGTCGTAGCGGTAGCTGAGGGGGAGGCCGACGGACTCGAGGACGGCGCGGTGGCGGTCGGCGGTGGCGTCGTCCAAGCGGCCGGCGAGGCGGCCGAGTTCGGCGGCGAAGACCATGCCGATGGAGACGGCGGCGCCGTGGCGCCAGTTGTAGCGCTCGTTCTTCTCGATGGCGTGGGCCAGCGTGTGACCGTAGTTGAGGATCTCGCGGAGCCCCGACTCCTTGAGGTCGGAGGAGACCACCTCGGCCTTGACCCGGATCGCGCGCTCCAGCAGTTCCTGGGTGTGGGCACCTTCGGGGCTGCGGGCGGCGACGGGGTCGGACTCGATGAGGTCGAGGATCGTCGGGTCGGCGATGAAGCCGGCCTTGATGATCTCGGCGAGACCGCTGACGTAGTCATTGACCGGCAGCGAGTCGAGCGCGGCCAGGTCGCACAGCACGCCGGCGGGCGGGTGGAAGGCGCCGACGAGGTTCTTGCCCTCGGCGGTGTTGATGCCGGTCTTGCCGCCGACCGCCGCGTCGACCATGCCGAGCACGGTGGTCGGTACGGCGATCCAGCGCACACCGCGCAGCCAGGTCGCGGCGACGAAGCCGGCCAGGTCCGTGGTCGCGCCGCCGCCGACGCCGACGATGATGTCGGTGCGGGTGAAGCCCGTCTGGCCGAGGGCCTTCCAGCAGTAGGCGGCGACCTCGACGGTCTTGGACTCCTCGGCGTTCGGGAGCTGGATCGCGATGGCCTCGTAGCCCTGCTCCGCGAGGTCCTCGCGCAGTGCCTCGCCGGTAGCGGCCAGCGCCTCGGGGTGCAGCACGGCGACCCTTTGAATACCACCGCGGCGCGCAGCGCCTCCGTTGAGGGTGGTGGTGGGCAACGGGCGGGCGTCGGTGCCGATCAGGCCGGGCAGTTCGCCGAGCAACTGCCGGCCGACGAGCACCTCGTACGGTGCGGTGCCCGCGCTGCCGGCGACCTGGATGCGGGTGGGGGCGGCGGTCATACGGGCTTCAACTCCAGGGCGTCCAGGACGACTTCGGCGACTTCCTCGGCGGTGCGGCCTTCGGTGCTGACGACGGCGCGGGCCACCTCGGTGTAGAGCGGGCGACGGGCCTCCATCAACTCGCGCCATTTCTGGCGGGGGTTGACGGCCAGCAGCGGGCGGGCGGTGTCCAGGCCGACGCGCTTGACCGCCTCGGCGACGCCCATGTCGAGGAAGACCACCGGCAGCCCGGTGAGCAGCTTGCGGGTGTCGTCGCTGAGGATGGCGCCGCCGCCGAGCGCCAGGACGCCGTCGTGCTCGGCCAGAGCCGCGCGCACCGCCTCGGCCTCGAGGGCGCGGAAGTGCGTCTCACCCTCGTCGACGAAGATCTCGGCGATGGGCCGGCCCTGGGCGGCGACGATGTCGGCGTCGGTGTCCCGGCAGACCATGCCGAGGTGGGCAGCCACCAGCTCACCGACCGTGGTCTTGCCGACGCCCATGGGTCCGACCAGGACCACCGCGGGCGCGCTCATCGGATGACCAGATTGTCGAGGTAGCCCTGGACGTTGCGGCGGGTCTCGGGGACGCTGTCGCCGCCGAACTTCTCGGCCACCGCGTCGGCCAGCACCAGCGCGACCATCGCCTCGGCGACGATCCCGGCGGCCGGCACCGCGCACACGTCCGAGCGCTGGTGGTGGGCCTGGGCCACCTCGCCGGTGGTCACGTCGATCGTGGCCAGCGCGCGCGGCACGGTCGCGATCGGCTTCATGGCGGCCCGTACACGCAGCAGCTCGCCGGTGGTCAGGCCACCCTCGGTGCCGCCTGAGCGGCCGGTGGTGCGGCGGATGCCGTCGGCGGTCGGGACGATCTCGTCATGTGCCTTGGAGCCCGGCACCCGGGCGAGGCCGAAGCCGTCGCCGACCTCAACGCCCTTGATGGCCTGGATGCCCATCAGCGCGGCGGCCAGTCGTGCGTCCAGCCGGCGGTCCCAGTGCACGTGCGAGCCGAGGCCCACCGGCACGCCGTACGCGAGCACCTCCACCACGCCGCCGAGGGTGTCGCCGTCCTTGTGGGCCTGGTCGATCTCGGCGACCATCCGCTTGCCGGCGTCGGCGTCCAGGCAGCGCACCGGGTCGGCGTCGAGCTGCTCGACGTCCGCCGGGGTCGGGTAAACGCCGTACGGGGCCTTGGCCGCCGCCAGCTCCACGACATGGGAGACGATCTCGATGCCGGTGGTCTCCTTGAGGTACGAGCGGGCCACCGCGCCCAGCGCGACGCGGGCGGCGGTCTCACGGGCGCTGGCGCGCTCCAGGATCGGCCGGGCCTCGTCGAAGCCGTACTTCTGCATGCCCGCCAGGTCGGCGTGGCCGGGGCGGGGCCGGGTCAGCGGGGCGTTGCGGGCCAGGCCGGCGAGGATCTCGGGGTCGACGGGGTCGGCCGCCATGACCTGCTCCCACTTGGGCCACTCGGTGTTGCCGACCATGACCGCGACCGGGCTGCCGAGCGACAGGCCGTGCCGTACACCCCCCAGGAAGGTGACCTCGTCCCGCTCGAACTTCATCCGGGCACCGCGGCCATAGCCCAGCCGCCGCCGCGCCAGCGCGTCCGCCACCATGTCCGTGGTGATCGGCACGCCGGCGGGAAGTCCCTCCAGCGTCGCCACGAGTGCGGGGCCGTGCGACTCCCCCGCGGTCAGCCAGCGCAACCTGCTCAACGGTGCTCCTCAAGTACTGCGCGTACGAAAGTGCGGCCAGCGCCCCTCTTCGTACGACTGCGGCTCGGGGCGAAAGCTGCCATTCGATCCTCCCACGTTTCCCAACGTAGTTTGCGCCGGTCCACGGTGCGGACGCACTCAGCGGCCGCGCAGCGCTGCCTCACCCGCCGCGCGCATCGCGGCGAGCGGGGCGGGCTTGAGCCCGGTCATCTGCTCGACCTGCAGCATCGCCTGGTGCACCAGGAGGTCGAGCCCGCCGACGACCGCGCCGCCGCGCGCTGACCAGGCGGCGGCAAGCGGCGTGGGCCACGGGTTGTAGAGCACGTCGAAGAGCGTGCCCGGGGCCTCGGGCACGGCGCCGGCCAGCGCGTCGGCAGCCCCCGCAGGGGTCGTGGCGATCACCAGCGGAGCGTGGAGCGCCTCGGCGGCGTCCTCCCAGGCGGCGGTGCGGACTGCGACGCCCAGCCGCTCACCCCACTGGCGCATCTCGGCGGCACGGTCGGGGCTGCGTACGTACGCGGTGACCTCGCCGGTGCAGATGGCCGAGAGGGCGGCCAGGGCGGAGGATGCGGTGGCGCCGGCGCCGAGGACGGCGGCCGATTCGACGCGGTCGACGCCGCGCTCGCGCAGGGCGGCGACCATGCCGGGGATGTCGGTGTTGTCGCCGAGGCGGCGGCCGTCGTCGGTGAGGACCACCGTGTTGACGGCCTCGACGGAGGCCGCCGTTTCGGTGATCTCGTCGAGGAGTGGGATCACCGCGCGCTTCAGCGGCATGGTGAGCGAGAGACCGGCCCACCGCTGCCGTTCGGCCTCCAGCTCCTTGAGGAAACCCGGCAAGGCCTCCTCATCCACCTCGAAGCGGTCGTACGACCAGCCGGTCAGGCCCAGCTCGGCATAGGCGGCGCGGTGCAGCACCGGGGAGAGCGAGTGGCCGATGGGCGAGCCGAGCACTGCTGCTCTGCGGGCGCTGGGCATACGGGTTCAGGGCTCCTGCGGCGGTCTGGTTACTGGCACGATCCGGAGGTCGAGTTCAGGGTCTGGCCATGGTATTCGCAGTACACCTTGACGTTCTTGAGGTGGTCGGCCCAGGTCACGGCGAAGCGGGTGTCGCCGGGCTTGACCGTCACCCAGTACACCCAGTCGCCCTTGGTCGGGTTCAGGACGGCCTCTATGGCGTCGGCGCCCGGGTTGGCGATGGGCGTCGGAGGCAGGCCGGTGTTGGTGTAGGTGTTGAAGCCACCGGCGTTCGAGGCGAGTTCGGCGCTGGTCAGATTGGTCTTGTCCAGGTGGTACTGCAGCGTCGAGTCGAGCTCCAGCTTGTGGTTGGTGCGGGTGGTGTTGAGCCGGTTGTAAAGGGCGCGGGCGGCCTTGCCCATGTCCGCCTTCTGGTCGACCTCGGCCTGCAGGATGCTCGCCTCGATTATCACGTCGTAGGCGCTGGTGAGGTTGACGTTCTTGCCCGCGGCGGCGAGGTCGAGCTTGGTGTACTCGGTCTTGGCGTTCTGGACCATCTGCTTGAGCAGGGCGACGGGCGTGATCTTGCTGCCGATCGAGTAGCGCGCCGGGTAGAGGAAGCCCTCGGGGTTGTCGCCGGCGTACGAGGGCAGGCCGAGCGAGCCGACGTTGTCCTGGGCGGCCTTCTCGGTGGTGCCGGAGCTGACCTTGAGCTTGGCGTCGATCAGCCCGTAGATCTTGGTGGCGCGCAGGCCCTCGGGGATGATCAGCACGTTCTGGGAGCTGGGGTCGAGCATCATCGTGACGGCCGACTTGGCGGACATCTGCCCGCGTAGCACGTAGACGCCGGCCTGGATGAGCTGGCCCTTGGGGTCGGCGCTGACCGCCGTTGTGAAGGCCTCGACGCTCTTGACCACGTCGGCCTTCTTGAGGATGTTGCCGATCGCGACCCCGTTCGCTCCCTTGGGGATCTCGACCTGGACCTCGCCCTTGCCGGAGCCGGAGTAGTCCGGGGCCGGGCCGAAGTGCTGCTGGTAGTACTGGTAGCCGTACCAGGTCGCGCCCGCGCCACCGCCGCCGAGGACGAGCAGCACGACGAGGCACGCGCAGCCGCTGCGGCGCTTCTTGCCGCCCTTGGTCTTGCCCTTGCCGCCGCGTGTGCGACGGCCGTCGCGCGGGTCGTCGTCCTCGTCGTCATCGTCGCCGCCGGTGAAGAAGGCGTGGGTCTCCTCGGCGGGGATCGCCTCGGGGTCCCAGTCCGCGGGCGGCGGGGGGCTGGTGCGCAGCGGCTGCTGCTGGGGCTGCGGCTGCTGCTGTTGTTGGGGCTGCTGTTGCTGGTCGTACTGCTGCTGCCCGTAGTGCTGCTGCTGTTGGGGCTGCTGGGGGTGTTGCGGCTGCTGCCCCTGGTACTGCGGGGGCTGGGGCGGCGGGTAGCCGCCCTGGCCGTAGTAGTCGGCCTGCTGGCCGCCGTTGGCGTAGGGGTCGCCGTATGGGTCGCCCGGGTTCCCGCCGTACGCGGCCGGGGCGCCGCCCCAAGTGTCGTACTGCTGCTGCGGCTGCTGGTGCTGCTGCGGCTGCTGGTGCTGCTGCGGCTGCTGGTAGCCCTGCTGGTCGTACTGGGGCTGCTGGCCCGTCGCGTATGGGTCCCAGCCGCCCTGCTGCTGCCGGTACTGGGGCTGCTGCTGGTGCTGCTGGTTGCTGTCCCACTGGTCACCGAAGAGAGGATCTTCGGGGTGCCACGGTTCGGAGCCGGGGCTCCGGCCATAGTCAGTCATCGATCCCCTAGCCTCGCGTGGTGGCAGCCGGTCGGCAGCCCCGCTTGTGGAAGGGCTGTGCAGCGCGGAACGTTACCGTACCGCGATCAGATAAACGGTTCGACGCTCTCGCCCGGAGCTTTACCAGACACCCGTTCGGTCTCAAGTGCGCTCTGCAGGATGACGACGGCAGCCGCTTGATCCACCACGGCCCGGCCCTTCTTGGCCTTGACGCCCGAAGCGCGCAGTCCATGGGTGGCGGTGACGGTGGTCATCCGCTCGTCGACCAGCCGCACCGGGACCGGTGTGATGATTTTCGCCACATCCTGCGCGAAGGCCCTGACCTTGGCCGCGGCGGGTCCCTCGCTACCGCTGAGGGAGCGAGGGAGCCCGACGACGACCTCGATCGGCTCGTACTCGGCGACGATCTCGCTGAGCCGGCGCTTGGCCGCCGGGACGTCGCGCCCCGGCACGGTCTCGACCGGGGTGGCGAGGACCCCGTCGGGGTCGCACGAGGCGACCCCGATCCGGGCGTCCCCGACGTCGATCGCGAGGCGCCGGCCCCTGCGCATCAGGCCTTCTCAGCGACGAGACGCTGGACGGCGCCGATGGCCTCCCCGACGGCGGCCGGGTTCTGGCCACCGCCCTGGGCCACGTCGTCCTTGCCGCCACCGCCGCCGCCGAGGGTCTTGGCGGCGGTACGGACCAGCTCGCCGGCCTTGATGCCGCGTTCGCGGGCGGCCTCGTTGGTGGCGACGACGGTCAGCGGGCGGCCGTTCGTCACGGTGAACAGGGCCACGACGGCCGGGCGGCCGCCGGTGATGCGCTGCCGTACGTCCAGGACCAGCTTGCGCAGGTCGTCGCCGCCGGTGCCCTCCGGGACCGTACCGGTCACCAGGGCGACGCCCTTGACGTCCTGGGCGCCGGCGGCGAGCCCGGCGGCGGCCTGGAGCACCTTGTCGGCGCGGAAGCGCTCGATCTCCTTCTCGGCGTCCTTGAGCTTGGCCAGGACGCCGGAGATCTTGTCGGGCAGCTCCTCGGGGCGGCCCTTCACCAGGTCCGTGAGCTGGGAGACGATCGTGTGCTCGCGGGCCAGGAAGTTGTAGGCGTCCACCCCGACCAGGGCCTCGACGCGGCGCACGCCGGAGCCGATCGAGGACTCGCCAAGCAGCTTGACCAGGCCGAGCTGGGCGGTGTTGCCGACGTGCGTGCCGCCGCACAGCTCCTTGGAGTAGTCGCCGATGGTGACGACGCGCACCCGGTCGCCGTACTTCTCGCCGAACTCGGCGATGGCGCCCTGCTTCTTGGCCTCGGCGATCGGCAGGACCTCGGCGGTCACGTCGAGTTCGCGGGCGAGCACCTCGTTGATCTTCTGCTCGACGTCGGTGAGCACCGTGCCGGGGACGGCGGTCGGCGAGCCGAAGTCGAAGCGGAAGCGGCCCGGGGAGTTCTCCGAACCGGCCTGGGCGGCGGTCGGGCCGAGGGCGTCGCGCAGCGCCTGGTGGGTGAGGTGGGTGGCGCTGTGGGCGCGGGCGATGGACCGGCGGCGTACGAGGTCGATCTGGGCCAGGGCGCCCGAGCCGACGGTGACCTCGCCGACCTGGACGACGCCCTTGTGCACGGTGACACCCGGCACCGGCTGCTGGACGTCGCGGACCTCGATGACGGCGCCGGTGTCGATCCGGATCCGGCCGGTGTCGGCGAGCTGGCCGCCGCCCTCGGCGTAGAAGGGGGTGCGGTCGAGGATGACCTCGACCTCGTCGCCCTCGTTGGCGGCCGGGGACGGCACGCCGTCGACCAGCAGGCCGACGACGGTGGCCTCGCCCTCATTGTGGGTGTAGCCGGTGAACTCGGTGGTGCCGGCGGCGTCGGCGACGGCCCGGTAGGCGGAGAGGTCGGCGTGGCCGCTCTTCTTGACCATGGCGTCGGCCTTGGCGCGGTCCCGCTGCTCCTTCATGAGCCGGCGGAAGCCCTCCTCGTCCACCGACAGGCCCTGCTCGAAGGCCATTTCGAGGGTGAGGTCGATCGGGAAGCCCCAGGTGTCGTGGAGCAGGAAGGCCTTGTCACCGGGAAGCACCTTGCCGCCGGAGGCCTTGGTCTCGCTGACGGCGGTGTCGAGGATGTTGGTGCCGGCCTTGAGCGTCTTGAGGAAGGCGGCCTCCTCGGCCAGGGCGACGGTCTCGATGCGCTTGCGGTCCTCGATCAGCTCCGGGTACTGCTGGCCCATCGAGTTGATGACGACGTCCACCAGGTCGGCGACGACCGGCTGGTTGGCGCCGAGCAGACGCATGTTGCGGATGGCACGGCGCATGATGCGACGCAGCACGTAGCCGCGGCCCTCGTTGCCGGGGCTGACGCCGTCGCCGATGAGCATGACGGACGTACGCATGTGGTCCGCGACCACGCGCAGCGACACGT
The DNA here is from genome assembly GCF_003999195.1 of Streptomyces soli. Lineage (GTDB taxonomy): Bacteria > Actinomycetota > Actinomycetes > Streptomycetales > Streptomycetaceae > Actinacidiphila > Actinacidiphila soli. Next base: position 37,776 of record NZ_RJVR01000253.1, on the reverse strand, counting down.
CGGAGGCGTGGGCGGCGCCGTAGGCGACCCCACTCAGCTCGGTCGCCTTGTCGATGACGACGCGCAGGTTGTCGGTCTCGTACATGTTCTGTACGCCCTGCAGGATCATGGCGAGGCGTTCGAGACCGAGGCCGGTGTCGATGTTCTTGGCGGGCAGGTCGCCGAGGATCGGGAAGTCCTCCTTGCCGGTGCCCTCGCCGCGCTCGTACTGCATGAAGACCAGGTTCCAGATCTCCACGTACCGCTCGTCGTTGACCGCCGGCCCGCCCTCTTCGCCGAACTCGGGGCCGCGGTCGTAGTTGATCTCGGAGCACGGGCCGCAGGGGCCGGGGACGCCCATGGACCAGAAGTTGGGGCCCATGCCGAGGCGCTGGATGCGCTCGGCGGGGACGCCGATCTTCTCGCGCCAGATCTGCTCGGCCTCGTCGTCGTCCTCGTAGACGGTGATCCAGAGCTTCTCGGGTTCAAGGCCGAAGCCGCCGTCCGCCACGGAGCTGGTGAGCAGCTCCCAGGCGTAGGTGATGGCGCCTTCCTTGAAGTAGTCGCCGAAGGAGAAGTTGCCGCACATCTGGAAGAACGTGCCGTGCCGGGTGGTCTTGCCGACCTCTTCGATGTCGGGGGTGCGCACGCACTTCTGCACGCTCGTGGCGCGCTTGAAGGGGGGTTTGACCTCACCGAGGAAGTACGGCTTGAAGGGGACCATGCCCGCCGGGACCAGCAGCAGCGTGGGGTCGTCGGCGATGAGGGACGCCGAAGGCACAACGGTGTGCCCGCGCTCCTCGAAGAAGCGCAGCCAGCGGCGGCGGATTTCAGCCGACTCCATCAGTGATCGTCCTTCCGGTTGTACGCGATCGCCGGGCGCTGCCCGGGGAGATCGAGATCAGGGGCCGTACGGCCCAGTGCGTCGTTGAGCTGGTCCTCGCGCTCGGCCATGCCGGCGCGTACGTCCTGCGCGAAGGTGCGCAGCCGGTCCCCCGCTTCGAGCGCCTTGTCGGCCGCCTTGGCGGCCAGGCTCTCGGGGCTGAGGCTGCGGATCTTGCGGTGGACCTTGGTGGTGGCCCAGACACCGGTTGCAGCGCCGGCGGTGAACCAGAAAGCGCGGCGGAACATGCAGGTCAGCCCCTCGACTTACGGTCACGGGCGGACGGCAGGGTCCGGCCGACGACCACGGTGTGCTTCTTCGCCGCGCCCTTGGCCCCGCCGGCCTGGAGGCCGAACGCGCGCCTGACGGCGTAGCCGAAGGCGGCCACCTTGACCAGCGGGCCGCCGAAGGTGGAGGCGACGGTGGTGGAGAGCGCGGACGCGTTGGCGGTGACTTCGGCGACGTCCGACGTGATGGTGTCCACCCGGTCCAGCTGGGTGTGCGCGGAGCGCACCGCGGCCGACGCCTCGCCGAGCAGCGGCACGGCCTGCTCGGTGACGTCCGCGACGAGCCGCGTCGCCTGCCGCAGCGTCTGCGCCAGCCTGACCAGGACCACGGCCAGGAAGGACACCAGGATCGCCCAGAAGACGGCCACGATGAGGCCGGCCACCTCTCCACCGGACACGAAGCTGCTCCTTGGAAGTTGCACGGCGGTTGATTCCGCATCGGTACTCGGGAATCGACAATGGAGAACCGATAACAGATACCGACCTTATCGCGCCGGACCCCGGCCCCCGTACCGCATTACCGGCGGGGCGGACGGCCGGATCGACGACGGGGGTTGACGCCCTGGCTGTACGTTCCGCACACCCGTCAGTACGCTCCGTGACCAATGCGGCCCCATCCGACCCCAGGCAACCTCCCCGCGGAGCTGAACCACTTCGTGGGGCGCCGGCGTGACCTGTCGGAGGTCGCCGCCCTGCTGGGCCGGGCCAGACTGGTCACGCTGAGCGGGGTCGGCGGGGTCGGCAAGAGCCGGCTCGCGGTGCGGGCGGCCGTGGAGGCCGCCTCGGGCGACCGATTCCCCGACGGGGCCTGGCTGGTGAAGCTGGCGCGCGTACGGGACCCCGGGCTGGTGGAGCACTCGGTGGCCGAGGCGCTGGGGCTGACCGACCACACCACCCGGCTGCCGCTGGCCGCGCTGGCCGCCCACCTGGCCGACCGGGAGCTGCGGCTGGTGCTGGACTGCTGCGAGCGACAGGTGGAGGCCACCGCCCGGCTGACCGAGGCGCTGCTGCGGCGGGCGCCGGGGTTGCGGGTGCTGGCTACCTCCCGGCAGCCGCTGGGCGTGGCGGGGGAACACGTACTGCCCCTCGATCCGCTGGCGGATGGCGCGGTGGAGCTCTTCGCGGACCGGGCGGCGGCCGCGCTGCCCGGCTTCGCGGTGGACGAGGCCAACCGGTCCGAGGTGGCGGAGCCGTGCCGCCGTCTGGACGGCCTCCCGCTGGCCCTGGAGCTGGCGGCGGGCCGGATGCGGGCGCTGCCGCTGGAGCAGATCCTGGAGCGGCTCGACGACCGCTTCGCGCTGCTGACCCGGACCCGGGTGCTGCGCGGCCCGGTACGCGAGACGGCCCGCCGTCTCCGGGGAGACGGCGGGCCGGTCGTACGCGCTGAATCGACCGGAGCGGCCGAAACGCTGGATCAGCGGGCGTAGTACTCGACGACGAGCTGCTCGTCGCAGATCACGGGGACCTCGCGACGGTTCGGCAGACGGTCCAGGCGGAAGGCCAGCGCCTGCAGGTTGACCTGCAGGTACTTGGCGACCTCGCCCTCGCCGGCCCAGCCACCCTCACGGGCGACCTGGAACGGCGTCTTGTTGCGGGAGCGCTCGCGGACCTGGACGACGTCGTCCGGCTTCACGCGGAAGGACGGCTTGTCGACCTTCTGGCCGTTGACCTCGATGTGGCCGTGCACGACCTGCTGGCGGGCCTGGTAGATGGTGCGGGCCAGCCCGGCGCGCAGGACGAGGGCGTCCAGGCGGCGCTCCAGCTCGACGACCAGGGCCTCACCGGTCTTGCCTTCGGCCTTCTTGGCGCGGTCGTAGGCGCGGGCCATCTGGCGCTCGGAGATGTCGTACTGAGCGCGGAGGCGCTGCTTCTCGAGCAGACGGACCTTGTAGTCGCTGTTCTGCTTGCGGCCGCGACCGTGCTCGCCCGGCGGGTAGGGGCGGGCCTCGAAGTACTTGACAGCCTTCGGGGTGAGCGCGATACCGAGCGCCCTGGACTTCTTGACCTTGGGACGCGACTGGTTAGGCACGTTCTCCAGACCTCCGTGTAAGTTAGGTTAGGGTTACCTTAACTGAGGAGATCGCATGTCTCGCCCTGGGAACACCAAGCGCATCACAGACAACGCCAACGCTCTTTCCAACAGCGTTGGACCCGACGCCGTTGGTGAAACCCAAGGCGAAGGGATGACGGAGGTCCGATCAGCCCATGGTCAGCCGCGTCCCAGCGGGCATGAAACCGCTCGACTGCCGTCAGCAGCCGAACGCACACGAACTCTCGTACAGAGTACAGCGTCGGCGGTACTGGTCATTCCCGGCCTCGACGGGGTGCGGCAGGACGAGATCACCCCTGGTGAGCGGACCACCGGCACCGACGGCGACGTCTTCCTGCTGTTTCCGGCGGATTCGCCCGCGGTTCGGGCCGCCACACACGCCGAGGCCGACGAGCTGCCCGCTGTGCTGGAGATCACCGACGTCGCCCCGGTGGCGGTGCCGAACCGGATCCGGGGCCGCGCCCGGGTCGCCGGGTGGCTCACCTGCGCGCGGGAGCTGCCCGCCAGGCCCGGCAGCGTATGGCTGCGCCTGGAGATCGGCGAGGTGTCGGTGGACGACCTGTGGGGCGCGGAGCCGGTCGCCCCGGAGGACTTCGTCGCGGCGGCGGCCGACCCGCTGGTCGACCACGAGGCCGAGCTTCTGCAGCACCTGGCGTCCTCGCACGCCGACCAGCTCGACTGGCTGTGCGCATTGGCGAGCGGCGCCTGCGAGATCGTGCCGGAGCGCGCGGTGCCGCTGGCGCTCGACCGCTTCGGGCTGCGGGTGCGCTTCACCGGGAACGGCGGTGCCTTCGACGCCCGCTTCGAATTCCGGTCGCCGGTGCGAGGCCCGAGGAGCTGCACCGGGCGATGCGCTCCCTCTTCGAGGCGGCGTACGGCGTGGCGCGCCCGGAGCCGTCCTAGTCGCTTGCGAGCCGCTCGCGGACCCGCTCGACCACGTCGGCGTACCGCGCCTCGGCGCCGTGCCTGGTTGGCTCGTAGTACCGCGCGCCGTGGATGGCGTCCGGGGCGTACTGCTGCGCGGCGATGCCGCCCGGCACGTCGTGCGGATAGACGTAGCCCTGGGCGTGGCCCAGCTTGGCGGCGCCCTTGTAGTGCCCGTCGCGCAGATGGGGCGGTACGGGGCCGGCCTTGCCCGCCCGGACGTCAGCGAGGGCGGCGCCGATGGCCAGGGTCGCGGCGTTGGACTTGGGTGCCAGGGCGAGCGCGATGGTGGCGTGGCTGAGGGTGAGGGCGGCCTCGGGGAAGCCGATGAGCGCGACGGCCTGGGCGGCGGCGACGGCGGTGGGCAGCGCGGTGGGGTCGGCCAGGCCGATGTCCTCGCTGGCGGAGATCATCAGGCGCCGGGCGATGAAGCGCGGGTCCTCGCCGGCCTCGATCATGCGGGCCAGGTAGTGCAGGGCGGCGTCCACGTCAGAGCCTCGGATCGACTTGATCAGGGCGCTGGCCACGTCGTAGTGCTGGTCGCCGTCGCGGTCGTACTTCACGGCGGCCCGGTCGACGGTCTCCTCCAGCGTGGCGAGGCTGACCGAGTCCTCGCCCTTCGCCATAGCAGCGCCCGCGCCTGCCTCCAGCGCGGTGAGCGCCCGCCGCGCGTCGCCGCCCGCTATCCGCAGCAGATGCGCCTCGGCGTCCTCGGCCAGTGTGACCGCGCCGCCGAGACCACGCTCGTCGGTGAGCGCGCGGCGCAGCAGACCCCGCAGGTCCTCGTCGGTGAGCGGCTCAAGGGTAAGCAGCAGCGAGCGGGACAGCAGCGGCGAGATCACCGAGAAGTACGGATTCTCGGTGGTGGCGGCGATGAGGGTGACCCAGCGGTTCTCCACGGCGGGCAGCAACGTGTCCTGCTGCGCCTTGCTGAAGCGGTGGATCTCGTCGAGGAACAGCACGGTGTCGCGGCCGTACATCCCGGACTGCTGCTTGGCGCTCTCGATGACCGCGCGGACCTCCTTGACGCCCGCGGTGATCGCCGACAGCTCCACGAAGCGCTTCTCGGTGGCCTGGCTGACGACATACGCCAGCGTGGTCTTCCCCGTCCCCGGCGGGCCCCACAGGATCACCGACGACGGGCCCGCCGGTCCCCCGGCGCCCTCGCCCACGAGCCGGCGCAGCGGCGATCCCGGCCGCAACAGGTGTCCCTGCCCGACCACCTCGTCCAGGGTGCGCGGGCGCATACGTACGGCCAGGGGACTGCCGCCCGGCTCACGAGCCTGGCGGTCCTCGGCGGCTGCGGTGAACAGGTCGGGCTCCACGACATCGAAGCCTATGTCACCGCACTGACAACGCCGTCCCGGCTCAGAGGAGCGTGCTCCAGTACGACCACCAGCGGGTCAGGATCAGCATGATGATGATCCCGTACCAGAGCACCGGGATCACCCAGTGGAACTCCAGCACCATCGACCGCGCCCCGGCGGGGACCTTGATCACGCCGTGCTTGATGTTGTGTACGGCGGTGTACCAGAACAGGGCGATGGTGACGGCCCAGGCCAGCGAGCACCAGAGGCACAGGGAGCCGATGCTGTACAGCGACTGGTACTGCAGCCAGGTCACGAAGCCGACACCGAACACGGTGCCGGCCTGCAGGCCGAGCCAGTACCAGCGGCGGTAGCGGGCGCCGGCGAACAGGCCCATGCCGATGGCGACGACGATCGGGTAGGCGACCATGCCGATCATCGGGTTGGGGAACCCGAAGACGTGCGACTGCTCGCTCTTCATGATGTTGCCGCACGAGATGATCGGGTTCAGGCTGCAGCCGGGCACGAAGTTCGGGTCCTCGAGCAGCTTGAACTTGTCGATCACGATGACCCACGAGGCCAGCAGGCCGAGCGCCCCGCAAACCACGAGCAGCCAGCTGAAGGCCTTGCCCGCACCGATCCGCCCGTCCGGTTCCTGCCGCTCGTCGCCGGTACGAGCCTCATCAAGCGCTGGTGCCACCATGTCGCCGTTTCCCTAGGTCCGTCGTGTGCCGCTCGGGCCGATCCGCACTGCCCAACGCTAGCGGCCCGGCGGAAGTGCCGGGCGCATCGCGCTGTTTTTTGAGGCGGGCTTTCAGGCCCTTTTCTCCAGCAGAGTCGTGACGACCTCGGCCAGAGGGACCGGGTTCTGCTCGCCGCTCTCCAGATCCTTGAGCTGGACGACGCCCTCGGCGAGGTCCCGCTCACCGGCGACGATCGCGTACCGGGCGCCGGAGCGGTTGGCGGACTTCATGGCGTTCTTCAGGCCCTTGCCGCCGTACGCGAAGTCGGTGGCGACCCCGGCCCTGCGCAGCTCGGTGACCGTGGTGAACAGCACCTGGCGCGCCTCCTCGCCGAGCGGCACGGCGAACACCTCGGTGGTCGGGGGCAGTTCGAGCTCGATGCCCTCGGCCTCCAGCGCCAGCACCGTACGGTCCACGCCGAGCGCCCAGCCGACGGACGGCAGGGCGGGGCCGCCGATCATCTCGGACAGGCCGTCGTAGCGGCCGCCGCCCCCGACCGCGGACTGCGAACCGAGGCCGTCGTGGACGAACTCGAAGGTGGTGCGGGTGTAGTAGTCCAGGCCGCGCACCAGCTTCACGTCGTCCTCGAAGGCGACCCCGGCCGCCGTCAGCAGCTCCCGCACTTCCTCGTGGTACGCCTTGCAGGCGTCGCAGAGGTAGTCGCGCAGCACGGGCGCGCCGGTCAGCTGCTTCTGGACGTCGGGGCGCTTGTCGTCGAGGACCCGCAGGGGGTTGATGTCGACGCGGCGGCGCGTGTCCTCGTCCAGGTCAAGGCCGCGCAGGAAGTCCTGGAGCGCGGTCCGGTAGACGGGGCGGCATTCCTTGTCGCCCAGCGAGTTCAGCAGGATGCGGAATTCGCGCAGGCCGAGGGAGCGGTAGGCCTGGTCGGCGAGGATGATCAGCTCGGCGTCCAGTAGCGGGTCCTCGGCGCCGATCGCCTCGGCGCCCACCTGTGAGAAGTGCCGGTAGCGGCCCTTCTGCGGGCGCTCGTAGCGGTAGTACGAGCCGGAGTACCAGAGCTTGACCGGCAGGTTTCCCGTCTTGTGCAGGTTGGCCTCCAGCGCGGCGCGCAGGACGGAGGCCGTGCCCTCGGGACGCAGGGCGAGCTCGTCGCCGCCCTTGGTGGTGAGGGTGTACATCTCCTTGGTCACGATGTCGGTGGACTCACCGACGCCGCGCGCGAAGAGCTCGACGTTCTCGAAGCCGGGTGTCTCGACGTAGCCGTAGCCGGAGTTCCGCAGCGGCGCGGCGATGGCCTCGCGCACCGCCAGGAACTTCGCGGAGTCGGGCGGAAGCAGGTCGTACGTGCCCTTGGGTGCGTTGAAAGTGCTCACGGAAGGTCTCTCGTCACAATCCTCGTCGCGGAGCCTCGCCGGCCACGTCCCGCAGGTACGGGTTGGCGGCGCGCTCGCGGCCGATGGTGGTCTGGGGGCCGTGGCCGGACAGCACCACGGTCGAGTCGTCGAGCGGCAGGCACACGCGGGCCAGCGATTCGAGCAGCTCGGCCGTGTCGCCGCCGGGCAGGTCGGTACGTCCGACGGAGCCGGCGAACAGCAGGTCGCCCGAGAAGAACACCGACGGGATGTCGACGGTCTGCGGCAGCCTGAAGGTCACCGACCCCCTGGTATGGCCGGGCGCGTGCGCGACGGTCAGGTCCAGCCCCGCCAGCTCCACCCTGCTGCCGTCGGTCAGTTCCCTGAGGTCGTCCGGTTCGCCGACGGTCAGCTCGCCCATCAGCTGCTGGCCGATCGTGCGTCCCAGGGCCTTCTCCGGGTCGCTGAGCATGTAGCGGTCCTCGGGATGTATCCAGGCCGGCACATCGTGGGCCCCGCAGACCGGGACGACCGACGCCACGTGGTCGATGTGGCCGTGGGTGAGGATCACGGCGACAGGCTTGAGCCGGTGTTTGGCGAGGGTCTCATCGACGCCCTGGGCCGCCTGGTGGCCCGGGTCGATGATGACGCACTCCTCACCGGCGGCGGGGGCGACCACATAGCAATTGGTCCCCCAGGCCCCGGCCGGGAACCCGGCAATAAGCACGTTCGTCCTTCTGTCGTCCACGGGAGATCTACGCAGTCCAGCAGTGCACGAGCCTACCGGCGCCGCCACGGCCGTCGCGAACCAGTAACGTCACTGGACGACGGGACGCGGGAACGCGAAGATCTCCGGAACGCGGAATCACGTTCGGAATACCGGCAATCGGGAGAAGGCGCAGTGGTCACGAAGGATCAGCGGCGGCGGCAGCTCGCCCGCGAGAAGTTCGAGCGGCAGCAGCAGCGGCGGGTCGCGGAGCGGTCCAAGTACCGGCGGCGCAATGCCGTGATCGCCGCGGTGGTCGCGGTCGTCGTCGCGGCGGGCGGTGCCTCCTGGGCCATGGGCCTCGGGAGCGGTACGAAGGACGACGCCGCGGCGTCGGCGTCCACCTCCCCCTCCGCGAGCACGGCCAGCAAGGCTCCCGACCCCTGCGCGAAGGCGGCTGCCGGCAGCGTCGCCACCAAGACGTGGAAGCAGGAGCCGGCGGTCACGATCGACAAGACGGCGAAGTACGTCTTCGACCTGCAGACCACCTGCGGTGACATCGCCTTGAACCTGGACGCGGCGAACGCCCCGCACACGGTGAACTCGTTCAAATTCCTTGCCGACAACGGCTACTTCGACCACACCAAGTGCCACCGCCTGACGACCTCGGGCATCTACGTGCTGCAGTGCGGCGACCCGACCGGGCAGGGCTCCGGTGGCCCCGGCTACACGATCCCGGACGAGAACCTCAAGGCGAAGTCCATCTCCAAGGGCACGTACCCGGCGGGCACCGTCGCGATGGCCAACACCGGCAGCGCGCACACCGGCGGCAGCCAGTTCTTCCTTGTCTACAAGGACAGCACGCTACCCGCGAGCTACACCCCGTTCGGCACGATCAGCAGTTCGGGCATGACGGTCCTGAACAAGATCGCCGCCGCGGGTGCGGCGGGCGGCACCGGCGACGGCGCCCCCAACGCCACCGTCGTGATCAACAAGGCGACCGTCACCAAGTCCTGACCGCAGTGGCGCCCCGGCCCCGACCGTTCGTGAATTTCGCCTGTGCGGGATACGGACAGCCGGGGTACCGGTCGCCTATGTTGGCGGTTGTATAGGGTGCGTGCGCCGGCTCTGAGGAGTTTCAGCGGCGCACCGGACCTGCCATGGCGTGGCCCTGGCAGGATGAAACTGTGGAAGATGCCCGGGGTCCCATCCGACAGCCGGGCATCAGGTGAGGAGGCTGCCGTGAGCAGCGACCCGTGGGGCCGCGTCGACGAGACGGGGACCGTGTACGTGCGTACGGCCGAGGGCGAGCGGGAGGTCGGTTCGTGGCAGGCAGGCTCTCCCGAGGAGGCGCTGGCCTACTTCGAGCGCAAGTACGAAGGCCTCGTCGTTGAGATCGGCCTCCTCGAGCGCCGGGTGCGTACCACCGATCTCGCCCCGAAGGACGCGCTGACCGCCATCGAGCACCTGCGTGCCTCGGTGGACGGCGCACACGCGGTGGGCGACCTGGAGGCGCTGTCCAAGCGGCTCGACGCGCTGGTCGGCCTGGTGGACTCCCGCCGCGAGGAGCGCAAGGCCGCCAAGGCCAAGCAGACCGACGAGGCCAAGCACTCCAAGGAGCAGCTGGTCGTCGAGGCCGAGCAGCTCGCGGAGAGCGAGCAGTGGCGGTCGGCCGGTGAGCGGCTGCGCGCGCTGGTGGACACCTGGAAGGGCCTGCCGCGTCTGGACCGCAAGACCGACGACGAGCTGTGGCACCGCTTCAGCCACGCCCGCTCGGTCTTCTCCAAGCGCCGCAAGGCGCACTTCGCCTCGCTGGACGCCCAGCGCGAGGAGGCGCGGCGCACCAAGGAGAAGCTGGTCGAGGAGGCGCAGTCGCTGTCCGGCTCCACCGACTGGGGCCCGACCGCCGCCCGCTACCGTGAGCTGATGAACGACTGGAAGGCCGCCGGGCGCGCACAGCGCGAGGCCGAGGACGATTTGTGGAACCGTTTCCGCGGTGCGCAGGACGTCTTCTTCGCGGCGCGCTCCGAGGTCTTCGCCGAGCGGGACGTGGAGCAGCGGGAGAATATGGCCGGCAAGGAGGAGCTGGCCATCGAGGCCGAGAAGCTTCTTCCGGTGTCCGATCTCAAGGGCGCCCGCGCGGCGTTCCGGACGATCAACGAGCGCTGGGAGGCCATCGGCCACGTCCCGCGCGACGCCCGGCCGAAGATCGAGGCCCGGATGCACGCGGTCGAGCGGGCGATCCAGGAGGCCGAGGAGACCGAGTGGCGCCGTACGAACCCGGAGGCCCGCGCACGGGCTGCCGGGCTCACCGGGCAGCTCCAGGCGGCCGTGGACAAGCTGGCCGGGCAGGTCGAGGCGGCTCGTGCCGCGGGCAACACCGCGAAGGCGGACAAGCTCGCCCGGGAGCTCGAGGGGCGCCAGGCGCTGCTTGACCAGGCTCTGAAGGGGCTGCAGGAGTTCGGCGGCTGAAGCCGGAAGTAGCAAAAGCGGCCCCCGGCACGGCTTCGTGCCGGGGGCCGCTTTCTTGCGTCGTTTTCTTCGTACGTCGCTACGTCGCTACTTCGCCCGGGCCGAGGTCACCCGGTACACGTCGTAGACGCCCTCCACACCGCGTACGGCCTTGAGGACGTGGCCGAGGTGCTTGGGATCGCCCATCTCGAAGGTGAAGCGGGAGGTGGCGACCCGGTCGCGGGAGGTCTGGACGGCGGCCGAGAGGATGTTGACGTGCTGGTCGGACAGGACGCGGGTGACGTCGGACAGCAGACGGGAGCGGTCCAGGGCCTCGACCTGGATGGCGACCAGGAAGACCGAGGACTGGGTGGGCGCCCATTCGACGTCGATGATCCGCTCGGGCTGCTGCGACAGCGAGTCGACGTTGACGCAGTCCGCGCGGTGCACGGAGACCCCGGCGCCGCGGGTGACAAAGCCGACGATGGGGTCGCCCGGGACGGGGGTACAGCACCGGGAGAGCTTGACCCAGACGTCCTTCTCGCCCTTGACGATGACGCCCGGGTCGGCGTTGCGCCGCTTGGTGCGGCTGCGCGAGGGGGTGGTGACCTCGGCGATGTCCTCGGTCGCGCCCTCTTCCCCGCCCAGGGCCTCGACGAGCTTCTGCACGACGGACTGCGCGGTGATGTGCCCCTCGCCGATCGCCGCGTACAGCGCGGAGATGTCGGGGTAGCGCATCTCGTGCGCGAGCGTGACGAGCGAGTCGCCGGTCAGCACCCGCTGGATCGGCAGGTTCTGCTTGCGCATGGCCCGCGCGATGGCTTCCTTGCCCTGCTCGACGGCCTCCTCGCGGCGCTCCTTGGAGAACCAGGCGCGGATCTTGTTGCGGGCCCGCGGCGACTTGACGAAGCCGAGCCAGTCGCGGGACGGCCCGGCGCCGGCGGCCTTGGAGGTGAAGACCTCGACCGTGTCGCCGTTGTCGAGCGTGGACTCCAGCGGTACGAGACGGCCGTTGACGCGGGCGCCTATGGTGCGGTGGCCGACCTCGGTGTGGACGGCGTACGCGAAGTCGACGGGCGTGGCCCCCGCCGGAAGCGCTATGACGTCACCCTTGGGGGTGAAGACGAAGACCTCGTTCTGCGAGAGGTCGAAGCGCAGCGACTCCAGGAACTCGCCCGGGTCCTCGGTCTCCTTCTGCCAGTCCAGCAGCTGGCGCAGCCACGCCATGTCGTTGATGGCGTCGCCCTCGCCGCGCCTGGGCGTGTCGGTGCGGACCTTGGAGGTGCCGGCGACGGCCTCCTGCTTGTACTTCCAGTGCGCGGCGATGCCGTACTCGGCGCGGCGGTGCATGTCGAAGGTGCGGATCTGCAGCTCGACCGGCTTGCCGCTGGGCCCGATGACGGTGGTGTGCAGCGACTGGTACATGTTGAACTTGGGCATCGCGATGTAGTCCTTGAACCGGCCGGGGACCGGATTCCACCGCGCGTGGATGGTGCCCAGCGCCGCGTAGCAGTCGCGGACGGTGTCGACCAGTACGCGAATTCCCACCAGGTCGTAGATCTCTGCGAAGTCGCGGCCTCGCACGATCATCTTCTGGTAAACGCTGTAGTAGTGCTTCGGCCGTCCGGTGACGGTCGCCTTGATGCGGGCGGCGCGCAGGTCCTGCTGGACCTGGTCGGTGACCACGGCAAGGTATTCGTCGCGCTTGGGGGCGCGCTCGGCGACCAGGCGGACGATCTCGTCGTACATCTTGGGGTAGAGGATCGCGAAGGCGAGGTCCTCCAGCTCCCACTTGATGGTGTTCATGCCCAGCCGGTGGGCCAGCGGGGCGTAGATCTCCAGCGTCTCGCGGGCCTTCTTCTCCTGCTTCTCCCGCTTGAGGTAACGCATGGTGCGCATGTTGTGCAGGCGGTCTGCGAGCTTGATGACCAGGACGCGCGGGTCCTTGGCCATGGCGACGACCATCTTGCGCACGGTCTCGGCCTGGGCGGCCTCGCCGAACTTGACCTTGTCCAGCTTGGTGACGCCGTCCACCAGCAGGGCGACCTGGTCGCCGAAGTCTCGGCGCAGCGCGTCGAGGCCGTACTCGGTGTCCTCGACGGTGTCGTGCAGCAGGCCCGCCATCAGTGTGGCCGGGTCCATGCCGAGCTCGGCCAGGATGGTGGTGACGGCGAGCGGGTGGGTGATGTACGGGTCGCCGCTCTTGCGCTTCTGGCCGCGGTGCCAGCGCTCGGCGACCTGGTAGGCCCGCTCGATCTGGCGCAGCTCGGCGCTGTCGCCCTTGGGGTCGTTACTGCGGACTATCCGCAGCAGGGGCTCCAGGACCGGGTTGTACGGGCTGGAGCGCTGGACGCCGAGGCGGGCGAGGCGGGCGCGGACACGGTTGGAGGGGGCCGCGGCGGGGCGTGCCGGAGTGACACTGCCGGGGGTGCGTACGGGCCGGGCAGCGGGCGCGGGCGGGTCGGCGGGGGCCGGAGACGCGGCGGGCGCTGCAGGTGCGACAGTGTCCGCGGCGGTGACTGGCTGGGCCGGCTGGGCCTCGTCGTGCAAGGGCACTCCTCAAGGGGGTCCGAGACACCATGGTACTGATCCGGTGGCCATCATCGCGTCCTGTCCCCCGTCTGTCCCCCGCGCAACGGCTGTCCCAACGGAAAGAGGCGGGTCCGTGGTGGACCCGCCTCTCCTTCCGCTGCCTGCCTCAGATGGAGATCAGTGCCTCCAGCGGGGCCCCGTCGAGGGCCGGCGCCAGTCGCGCCCGCCCGCCGAGGAAGCCCAGCTCCAGCAGCACCGCGACCCCCGCGACCTGGGCGCCGCTGCGGCGGACCAGTTCGAGGGACGCCTCGGCGGTGCCGCCGGTGGCGAGCACGTCGTCGATGACCAGCACCCGGTCGCCGGCGGTGAAGGCGTCCTGGTGCACCTCGATCTCGGCGGTGCCGTACTCCAGCTCGTACGCCCGCCCGAGGGTCGCCCCGGGCAGCTTTCCGGCCTTGCGTACGGGTACGAAGCCGAGGCCCGCCCGGGCAGCGGCGGGGGCGGCGAGGATGAATCCGCGCGCCTCCAGACCGACGACCTTGTCCGCGCCGTGCCGCGCGGCGAGCGCGGCCAGGGCGTCCACCAGCGCGTTGAACGCGATGGGGTCGGCGAGCAGCGGGGTGATGTCCTTGAACATCACGCCCGGCGTCGGGTAGTCGGGCACATCCCGGATGCGGCTGAGCAGCAGGCTGCGCAGTTCGTCCGGGGCTGCGTCCGTCGTGGTCATCTCAGTTTCCTTGCTGTGTTGCTTCGTGCCTCAGCGGCGCTTGCCGGAGGGGCGGTTCTTGCTGCGGCTGCGCGAGGCGGGCTGGTTCCGCTGCCCGCTGACAGCCCCGGCGGCCGCGGGGTGCGCGCCCTCCGCCTCTTCGTCGTCGTCCGCCTGGTCGGCGTCCTGCGGCTCGTCGGTAGCCGTCTCGGCCTTGCGGGCGTCGGCGGCACGCTTGGCGAGGACGCGCTTCTTGAGCGCCTTGATCTCCGGGTCGCGCTCCTTGAGGTCCGCGACCAGCGGGGTGGCGATGAAGATCGAGGAGTAAGCACCGGCCGCGAGGCCGACGAACAGCGACAGGGCGATGTCGTTGAGCATGCCCGCGCCGAGCAGGCCGCCACCGACGAACAGCAGCGCAGCGACCGGCAGCAAGGCCACGACCGTGGTGTTGATGGAACGCACCAGGGTCTGGTTGAGGCTGCGGTTGGCGAGCTCGCTGTACGTGAAGCGGTTCTGCTTGGTGATGTCCTTGGTGGTCTCCTTGAGACCGTCGAAGACGACGACGGTGTCGTAGAGGGAGTAACCGAGGACGGTCAGCAGACCGATGACGGTGCCGGGGCTGACCTCGAAGCCGACGATGGCGTACACGCCGACGGTGATCGTGAGGTCGTGGATGAGGGCGATCACCGCCGCGACGGCCTTGCGCCACTCGAAGGCGATCGCGAGGTAGATCGTCACCAGGATCATGAAGATCACCAGGCCCTCGATGGCCTTGTTGGAGATCTCCTGGCCCCAGCTCGGGCCGACAACCTGCTCGTTGATGTCCTGCGACTTCAGACCCAGATCCGTGGCGATCTTCGACTGGATCTGCGCGGCCTCAGCGGTGCCGACGTCGCTGATCTGGATACGGAGGCTGCCCGTGCCCAGCTTCTGCACGACGGCGGTGCTGGAGCCCGTGTCGCCGGCGATCTTGTTCTGGACCTCGCTGACCGACAGCGAGGACTTCGGCGTGGTGAAGACCGCGCCGCCGGAGAACTCGATGCTGAGCTTGAGTCCGTTCACCACGAGGCCGATGACCGCAACGAGGGTGATCAGGATCGAAACGCCGTACCAGAGCCGGCGCTTGCCCACGAAGTCGTAGGCGACCTCGCCCCGGTGCAGGCGGTGCCCGAGATTACCGAGCCGGGACATCAGGCCTCCTTGACTTCGGATCGTGCTGCCGGACGGCGGACGCGGCGCAGCGGGGGCTGGACCCCCAGCGCGCGCGGGTCGAGCCCGGACCAGGGGTGGCCGCTCGCGTAGAACTTCCTGCGAGCCAGGATCGTCATCAGCGGCTTGGTGAACAGGAACACCACGGCGACGTCGAGCAGCGTGGTCAGGCCGAGGGTGAAGGCGAAGCCCTGCACCTTGCTGACCGAGACGACGAACAGCACGGCCGCAGACAGGAAGGACACGAAGTCCGACACGAGGATCGTGCGCCGGGCGCGCGGCCAGCCACGGGCCACGGCGGGCTGCAGCGAGCGGCCCTCGCGCAGCTCGTCACGGATGCGTTCGAAGAACACGATGAAGGAGTCTGCGGTGATACCGATGGCCACGATGGCGCCGCAGACCGCCGGCAGGTTCAGCGCGAAGCCGATGGCCGGACCGAGCAGAGCCATGATCGTGTACGTCAGGGCCGCCGAGACCACGAGGCTGAGGACGGCGACAAAGCTCAGGCCGCGGTAGTACGCCAGCAGGTAGAGCACGACGAGAGCGAGACCCACCGCGCCGGCGATGAGGCCACCGTGCAACTGCTCACCGCCGACCGCCGGGGAGACGGTGGTGACGTCGGACTTGTCGAAGGTCAACGGCAGGGAGCCGTACGACAGGACGTTGGACAAGTCCTCGGCGCTCGTCTGGGTGAAGCTGCCGTAGATCTCGGCGCTGCCGCTGAGCGTGGTGGTCACCGAGGGGGCGGAGACGACCTCGTTGTCCAGCGTGATGGCGAACCGGTTGTTCGGGTCGGTCTGCTGGGACAGCTGCGAGGTGATCTTCGAGAAATCCTTGGAGCCGGTGCCGTCGAAGGACAGGGTGACGATCCAGCCGTTGCCCTGCTGGGTGTCATAGCCGGAGCTTGCCTTACTGACGTTCTTCCCGTCGACCGCGGAGACGCCGAGGATGTACTTCTCCGTGCCGTCCTGGCTGCACGCGACGATCTTGTCGGTCGGCTTGGCGTTCAGGTTGAGGTTCGCGCGCTCCTTGGCGTTGGAGCAGTCCAGCGCGGTGAACTTCGTTGCCAGGTCGTTCGGGATCGAGGTGTCCAGCGTGCCCGTGCTCGCGGTGGCGCTGGCGCTCGGCGAGGGGGAAGCCGGGGGCGTGGCGGAGGCGGAAGCGGAGGCCGTGGCCGAGGCCGCCTTCAGGCCGTCGGTGACGGCGCGGCCCTGCTTGGTGGAGCTCGCGGAGGGCGCGGCGGAGGCCGACGACGTGGACTTGGCGGACGGCGAGGCCGAAGCGGACGGCGAGGCCGAGCCCGAGGCACTGGCGGAGGGTGACGCCGAAGCGGAGGCCGAGGTGTTGGCCGCCATGGCGAGCACCGGCCGGAAGTAGAGCTGGGCGGTGGTGCCGACCTGCTCCTCGGCCTGCTTGGAGTTCGTGCCCTTGGGGATGTTGACGATGATGTTGTTGCTGCCCTGGGTCTGAACCTCGGCTTCCGAGACACCAAGACCATTGACCCGGCGGTTGATGATGTCCACCGCGGTGTTCATGTTGGTCTTGTTGATCGCATTGGGCTGGTTGCTCTTGGCCGTCAGCGTGATGCTCGTACCACCGGCGAGGTCGATGCCCAGCCGTGGCGTGGTGTGACCGGAGAGGAACATCCCCCCGGTCAGCGCCACCATGGCCAGCAGGATCGCTGCCAGAGCCCGCCCGGGGTACCCCTGACTCCCCGAGGACCTGCGGCCCTTCTTGGGTGCTGCCACCTTCTCGTTTCTCCCTGTCCAACCGCCCCTGAGCCTGCGCGCACGGCAGGGGCGGCAACGAAGTGTCGTGCGGACGTGAATCGGACCCAAGTGCTACTTGGAGTCGGTTCCGTCCGTCTTCGGGCCGTCCTCCGGGTGCTCGTCATCCGCGGACTTGCTGAGGTCGATGCGGTCGTCCCCCTCGGCCTCGGTCCCGGCCTCGGCCTCCGTCTCGTGAGGCTCGTCAGCCTCGCCGGCCTCGGCCGGCTCTATGCCATGCACGACGCGGTTGTACTCAGCCTGGTCCAGGACCGCGCCGATCGCGTTCTTGGCGAAGTGCGCGTGAACACCGTCCGCGAGCTGCAGGAGGACCGTGTCGTCGTGGACCTCCTTCACCACGGCGTACATACCGCCGATCGTGCGGACGCCGGTGCCCGGCTCCAGCTTGTTGCGCATGTCGGCGGCCTGGCGCTGCTTGTTCTTCGCGGACCGGGTCATGAGGAACATGGCGCCGAACATGACGACGATCAGGAAGAGAAACTGAATACTCACGGTCTGGACGATCCTTCACGCGGCCGCGGGTGAACCGGCCTGGTATACGGGGATGTGGGTGCCGCTCCGGTAGGAACGACGTCGGCGGAGTCTAAGCGCTGGCTCGCCGGTGGAACAACGCCCAGCATGGCACTGCGGTTCCGGCGACGGCGAGTCCCCCCGCCGTCAAGGGCCGAACAGCCCCTGTTGCCCGGGCCCTCCGCCCTGCTGGGGGGGTACAAGGCCCAGGTGCGACCAGGCCGCGGGGGTAGCGATCCGGCCACGGGGAGTGCGGGCGAGCAGTCCCTCGCGCACCAGGAAGGGCTCGGCCACCTCCTCCACCGTCTCGCGCTCCTCCCCCACCGCCACCGCCAGTGTCGACAACCCCACGGGCCCCCCGCCGAACAGCTTGAGCAGGGCGTGCAGCACCGCGCGGTCAAGCCGGTCCAGGCCGCGGGCATCCACCTCATAGATCTTGAGGGCCTGGGAGGCGATCTCCTGGGTGATGATGCCGTCGGCCTTGACCTGGGCGTAGTCCCGTACGCGGCGCAGCAGGCGGTTGGCGATACGGGGGGTGCCGCGGGAGCGGCCGGCGATCTCGGCGGCGCCGTCCGGCTGGATGTCGACGTCGAGGAGGCGGGCGGAGCGGTGGATGACGCGCTCCAGCTCGGCGGGAGCGTAGAACTCCATGTGCCCGGTGAATCCGAAGCGGTCCCGGAGCGGGGGCGGCAGCAGTCCGGCCCTGGTGGTGGCGCCGACCAGGGTGAACGGCGGAAGTTCGAGCGGGATGGCGGTGGCGCCGGGGCCCTTGCCGACGATGACGTCGACCCGGAAGTCCTCCATGGCCATGTAGAGCATCTCCTCGGCCGGCCGGGACATCCGGTGGATCTCGTCGAGAAAGAGCACCTCGCCCTCGGCGAGTGAGGACAGGATGGCGGCGAGGTCGCCGGCGTGCTGGATGGCGGGGCCGGACGTGATCCGGATGGGGGCGCCCATCTCGGCTGCGATGATCATGGAGAGGGTGGTCTTGCCGAGGCCGGGCGCGCCGGAGAGCAGGACGTGGTCGGCGGTGGCACCGCGCGCCCGGGCGGCCTTGAGGACGAGGTCGAGCTGTTCCCTGACCCGCTCCTGGCCGACGAACTCGCCCAGGTCCTTCGGCCGCAGGGCCGCATCGACGGCCTGGTCCTCGCCGTCGGCGGCTGCCGCCACGATGCGGTCGGTGTCGTCCCAGTTCACTTGGCTTTGCCTTACGGTCAGCGGGCGCGGTTCAGAGTCTGCAGGGCTGCCCGGAGCAGGGCGCCGACATTGGGCTCGGCGGCAGCCTCGGCCTGCGGGGTCACGGCGGCCACGGCGTCCTCGGCCTCACGGGGTGCGTAGCCGAGGCCGATAAGGGCGGCGTGCAGCTGCTCGGCCCACGACGCGGGGCCGGCGGCCGTCGCCGGGCGGGCGGCGGAGGGGCCGACGGGGGCGCCGAGCCGGTCCTTCAGCTCGATCAGCAGCTTCTGGGCACCCTTCTTGCCGATGCCGGGGACGGAGATGAGCGCTTTCTCGTCGCCGGTGGCCACGGCCATGCGAAGCCCGTCCGGGCTGTGGACGGCGAGCATCGCCTGCGCGAGCCGGGGGCCGACACCGCTGGCGGTCTGCAGCAGCTCGAAGACCTGCCGCTCGTCGTCGTCCGCGAAGCCGTAGAGGGTGAGCGAGTCCTCCCGTACGACCAGCGAGGTGGCGAGCTTCGCGGGCTCGCCGATCCGCAACGTGGCCAGTGTGTTCGGGGCGCACTGGACGGCCATGCCGATGCCGCCGACCTCGATGACGGCGGTGTCGGGGGCGAGGGCGGCGACGGGGCCGCTGACGAAGGCGATCACCTGCTGTGCTCCTTGATGATCTGCTGAAGGCGGTTGGTGGTGGTGCCGCGCCAGATGTGGCAGATGGCGAGGGCCAGCGCGTCGGCCGCGTCGGCCGGTTTGGGGGGCGCGTCGAGCCGGAGCAGCCGGGTCACCATGGCGCCGACCTGGGCCTTCTCGGCGCGGCCGCTGCCGGTGACAGCGGCCTTGACCTCGCTTGGGGTGTGCAGATGCACCGGCAGCCCGCGGCGCGCCGCGCACAGCATCGCCACGGCGCTGGCCTGGGCGGTGCCCATGACCGTCCGGACATTGTGCTGGCTGAACACCCGCTCCACGGCGACGGATTCGGGCCGGTACTCCTCCAGCCAGGCCTCTATGCCCTGCTCGATCAGGACCAGCCGCTCCCCGATCTGCGCGTCGGCCGGAGTCCGTACGACCCCGACTCCCGCCATTCGCAAGGGTCTTCCCGGCGCGCCGTCGACCACCCCGATGCCACACCGGGTCAACCCCGGGTCCACGCCGAGCACACGCACGGTCACCCCTTTTCTCGCCCTCGAATACATGTGTCCCCGCAGGCTATCGGGTGCCACCGACAATGACGGCAGGCCGGTTGAGGTGTGTCCCATCGGCCCACCCCGTGCCGCGCTACGCAGCAGCAACCTGCGGTTAGCCGCAAAAAGGGGCGGCGGGCCGGTGGGTATGTATCCCCACCGGCCCGCCGTTTCGGTCCTGCCGAGCGCGCGTCAGGCGTCGACCTTCTCCATGACCTCGTCGCTCACGTCGAAGTTGGCGAAGACGTTCTGCACGTCGTCGCTGTCCTCCAGCGCGTCGATCATCTTGAAGATCTTGCGCGCACCCTCCTCGTCGAGCTCCACCTGCATGGTGGGGAGGAAGTTGGCGTCGGCCGAGTCGTAGTCGATGCCCGCCTCCTGGAGCGCGGAGCGCACCGGGACCAGGTCGGTCGCCTCGCTGATCACCTCGTAGGACTCACCGAGGTCGTTGACCTCCTCCGCGCCCGCGTCGAGGACCGCGCCGAGCACGTCGTCCTCGGAGAGCTCGCCCTTGGGGACGATGACGACGCCCTTGCGGTTGAAGAGGTACGACACCGAGCCCGGGTCGGCCATCGAACCACCGTTGCGGGTCATGGCGACCCGGACGTCGGAGGCGGCGCGGTTGCGGTTGTCGGTGAGGCACTCGATGAGCACCGCGACACCGTTGGGGCCGTAGCCCTCGTACATGATCGTCTGGTAGTCGGCGCCGCCGGCCTCGAGGCCCGCACCGCGCTTGACCGCGCTGTCGATGTTCTTGTTCGGGACCGAGCTCTTCTTGGCCTTCTGGATGGCGTCGAAGAGGGTCGGGTTACCGTCCGGGTCGGCACCGCCGGTCCGGGCCGCGACCTCGATGTTCTTGATCAGCTTCGCGAAGAGCTTGCCGCGCTTGGCATCGATCACGGCCTTCTTGTGCTTCGTCGTAGCCCATTTAGAGTGGCCGGACATCCGCCGTCTCCTTCACGTCACCAATTGCTTAACGAACGGTTGCGATCCTACCGGGATCGCATCAGCGTGCGGCGCGCACCATGTCGGTGAACAGCCGGTGCACCCGGTGGTCGCCCGTCAGCTCCGGGTGGAAGGACGTGGCGAGCAGACAGCCCTGGCGTACGGCGACGACCGTACCGTCGTCGAGCCGGGCCAGGGTCTCGACCTCGCTGCCGGTGGACTCGACCCAGGGCGCGCGGATGAAGACACCCTCGACCGGACCGCCCTCGACGCCGGTGACCTCGACAGCCGCCTCGAAGGACTCGTTCTGCCGCCCGAAGGCGTTGCGGCGCACGATCATGTCGATGCCGCCGATGGTCTCCTGGTCGGCGCGGCCGTCCAGGATCTTGTCCGCCAGCATGATCATGCCTGCACAGGAGCCGTACGCGGGCATGCCGCCGCGTATGCGCTCCCGGAGCGGCTCCAGCAGGCCGAAGATCACCGCAAGCTTGGACATGGTGGTGGACTCGCCGCCGGGGATCACCAGGCCGTCGACCTCGGCCAGTTCCTCCGCGCGGCGCACCGGCTGCGCCTGCGCGCCGGCCCCGGCGAGGGCGGCGAGATGCTCGCGTACGTCGCCCTGGAGGGCGAGGACGCCGATGGTTGGGGGTGCCCCCGCCGAAGGCAGGGGGAGAGTGCTGCTGGACACGGGGTGCGGACCTCTCCGATGTGTTCTACGGCGGATGGGCAGGCCGTCGCGGCCTGCCCATCAATGGTGCGTCTGCCGGTGGTTACCAGCCGCGGTTGGCGTACCGCTCGGTCTCGGGCAGGGTGTCGCAGTTGATGCCGACCATGGCCTCGCCGAGGTTACGGGACGCGTCCGCGATGATCTTCGGGTCGTCGTAGAAGGTGGTGGCCTTCACGATCGCGGCGGCGCGCTTGGCCGGGTCGCCGGACTTGAAGATGCCGGAGCCGACGAAGACGCCCTCGGCGCCGAGCTGACGCATCAGCGCGGCGTCGGCGGGGGTGGCCACGCCACCGGCGGAGAACAGCACGACCGGGAGCTTGCCGAGCTCGGCGACCTCCTTGACGATCTCGTACGGGGCGCGCAGCTCCTTGGCGGCGGCGTACAGCTCGTTGTTGTCGTAGCCGCGGAGCCGGGCGATCTCGTTCTTGATCTGGCGGAGGTGGCGGACCGCCTCGACGACGTTGCCGGTGCCGGCCTCGCCCTTGGAGCGGATCATGGCGGCGCCCTCGGCGATGCGGCGCAGGGCCTCGCCCAGGTTGGTGGCACCGCAGACGAAGGGGGTGGTGAAGGCCCACTTGTCGCTGTGGTTGACCTCGTCGGCGGGGGTGAGTACCTCGGACTCGTCGATGTAGTCCACGCCGAGTGCCTGGAGGACCTGGGCCTCGACGAAGTGGCCGATGCGGGACTTGGCCATGACCGGGATCGAGACGGCGTCGATGATCTCTTCGATCATGTTCGGGTCCGACATGCGCGCCACGCCGCCGTCCTTGCGGATGTCGGCGGGGACCCGCTCCAGGGCCATGACGGCGACGGCGCCCGCGTCCTCGGCGATCTTCGCCTGTTCGGCGTTGACGACGTCCATGATCACGCCGCCCTTGAGCTGCTCGGCCATGCCGCGCTTGACGCGGGCGGTGCCGGTCTCGGGAGTCTGGGTGCTGCTGAAGGACGTGCTGGACACGGGGACCTCACTGGAAACTGAGTAGTGGCTCGCAGTCGCTACTGCTCCTGCACTCTCATCCTCGCCCTTACGAAGTGGACCGGAAAAGGGCCAATCCGTCGTCAGTGGCCTGAACCGTCCGCGGTGAGCAGGGCCGGCGGCTCGTCGTCCATCTCGAACGTCGCCGGCGACGGCGCATGCCCGGCGAGCCGGAACCAGCGGACCGCGAGGTGCCGGCGCAGGGCGCGGGCCGCGCGCACGGAGTCGTTGTGAAAGCGGCGCGCCATGGGCACCCGGCGCACGGCATGCGTCAACTCCCGCTCCGCCTCCGCCCCGCCTGGGGCCTCCCGTACGGCCTCCACCGCGTCCGGCTCCGCGAACACCGCCCGCAGCGCCTGGCTCAGCTCGCTCTCCGCCACCTCGCGCTGCTCGACCTCGGCCTGGCGCGCGGCGTGCGCGGCCTCGTACAGCACGATGCTCGCGGCCGGGTCCAGTACGCCTGCCGTCGCCAGCTCCTGCGCCACGGAGGCGCGGCGCAGCAGCTGCGCGTCCAGCGCGGCGCGGGCCGCGTCGATGCGGGCGTGCAGGCGGTCCAGGCGGCCGGCCGTCCAGCTCAGGTACAGGCCGACGGCGATGATCGCTACCGCGACCCAAATGATGGTGGTGGTCACGGGCGGCAAGGCTACCGCCGTGCGGTGGTGCGGCTTCGCCTGCGGCGGGCATTTCCCCCGCCCCGCCCCTTCCCGAAACCGGGCTCTCCCCCAAACCTTCGTTTGGGTGGGGGTCCTCCCCCAGCCTGGCGGCTGGGTGGGGGTCCTCCCCCTGGCTTCGCCGGGGGCACCCCCACCGGCCGAAGGCTGGGGGAGAGTGCCCCCGGCGAAGCCAGGGGGAAGGCTGGTGGGGGTCCCCCCGGACGGAGTCTGGGGGAGAGTGCCCCCAGGTCCTCAAACGCCGGACGGGCTGATTTTGCCCACCGGGTTGGGCCAGCCCTTCCCGCCTCAGGCGAGCGGGCGGCGGCGTCGGAAATCAGTCGCGGGCCAGGCCGAACCGCGCGCGGAGGCTGATGCGTTCGTCCTCGGCGACGTGGGCGGCGCCGGCGGTGACGGTCTCGTAGACGGAGAGGATGTCCGCGGCAACGGTGGACCAGTCGAAGCGGCGGACGTGGCGGCTGCCGAGCTCGCGGAGTTCGGAGAGGCGGGCGGGGTCGGCGAGGAGGCGGAGGGCGGAGGTGGCGAGGGCGTCGGCGTCCTCGACGGGGAAGAGGTCGCCTGCGGAGCCGCCGTCGAGGACCTGGCGGAAGGCGTCGAGGTCGCTGGCGAGGACGGCCGCGCCGGCGGACATGGCCTCGACGAGGATGATGCCGAAGGATTCGCCGCCGGTGTTGGGGGCGACATAGAGGTCGACGCTGCGCAGGAGGCGGGCCTTGTCGTGGTCGCTGACCATGCCGAGGAACTGGACGCGGTCGCGCATGGCTGCGGGGAGGTCCTCGACGGCCTCGTCCTCGTCACCGCGGCCGGCGACGAGGAGCCGGACGCCGGGCCGCCCGGCGAGGATCTTCGGCAGGGCGCGCATCAGCGTGGGCAGGCCCTTGCGGGGCTCGTCGATGCGGCCGATGAAGCCGATCGTGTCACCCTGCCAGTCCGGGTTGGGCTCGGCGTCGGCGAAGAAGCCGATGTCGACGCCGTTCGGGATGACGACGGCGTCGCCGCCCAGGTGCTCGACGAGCGTGCGGCGGGCGTACTCGCTCACGGCGATGCGGGCGCTGATCTTCTCCAGGGCGGGCTGGAGGATCGGGTACGCGGCGATCATGGCCCGGGAGCGGGGGTTGGAGGTGTGGAAGGTCGCGACGATGGGCCCCTGGGCCGCCCAGCAGGCCAGCAGGCCGAGCGAGGGCGACATGGGCTCGTGGATGTGGATGACCTCGAAGGCACCCTCGTGCAGCCAGCGGCGGACCCGGGCGGCGGACAGGAAGCCGAAGTTGAGGCGGGCGACCGAGCCGTTGTACGGGACGGGGACGGCGCGGCCGGCGGAGACGACGTAGGGCGGCAGCGGGGTCTCGTCGTCGGCTGGGGCGAGGACGGAGACCTCGTGGCCGAGCTTGATCAGATGCTCGGCGAGGTCGCGGACGTGGAACTGGACGCCACCTGGGACGTCCCACGAGTACGGGCAGACGATCCCGATCCTCAAGGCTTCTCCGTTCCGGAGCGATCAGAGTCGAGGTCGGCGAGCCAGAGCCGCTGGAGCATGTGCCAGTCCTCGGGGTGCTCGGCGATGCGCGCGGCGAAGACGTCGGCCAGGGCCTGGGTCATGACGGAGGTCTTCTCCGTACGGGAGCCGTGCTCGGGCACCTCGATGGGCGCGTGGACCTGGCCCCGCATGACGGGCGAGTCGTCGTACCAGAGGGTGACCGGCAGCAGCAGGGCGCCGGTCTGCTGGGCCAGCAGGGCGGAGCCGGCCGGCATGCGGGTGGCGGAGCCGAAGAAGTCGACCTCGACACCGGAGGAGGACAGGTCGCGGTCGGCGACCAGGCACACCAGGCCGCCGGCCCGCAGGCGCCGGGCGAGGGTGCCGAAGGCCTCGCCGCCGTTGTGCGGCAGGACCTCCATGCCGAGGCTCTCGCGGTAGGCGACGAAGCGGTCGTAGAGGGTCTCGGGCTTGAGGCGCTCGGCGACGGTGGTGAAGGGGGTTTCCAGCTTGGTGGTGACCCAGGCGCCGGCCAGGTCCCAGTTGCCCATGTGCGGGAGGGCGAGTATGACTCCGCGGCCGCTGGCGAGGCCGTCGGTGAGGTAGTGGATGTCCTTGGGTTCGAAGCCGTCGCGGACCCGTTCCTGGCTCCAGGCCGGGAGCCGGAAGGACTCCATCCAGTAGCGCAGGTACGAGCGCATGCCGGCCCGGGACAGCTCGCGCAGCCGCTCCTCGTCGACGTCCGGCACGATCCGGCGCAGGTTCGACTCCAGCCGGGCCACGCCCTTGCCGCGCCGCCGCCAGGCCAGGTCGGCGATGTCCCGCCCGAGGCGGTTCGCCACCGGCTCCGGGAGGCGCTTGACGGCGCCCCAGCCGGCTCCGTACAGGGCATCGGTCAGCCGCTCCTTCACGCCGCCCCGCTCCCTTCCGGCTTCCGGGCCGCCGCCGCGTCGGCCTCGAAGGCCTCGCGGCGTACGGTGACGACGCGCTGGCCGAGGGTGACCAGGCTGCCGACGGCCACGATCCACAGGGCGATGGGCAGCAGGTACTGGATGCCGGGGACGCCGAACTTGTGCAACCCGGACAGACCGCAGGCGACCAGCGAGATGACCAGCCGCTCGGCGCGCTCGACCAGGCCGTTGACGTTGACCGGCAGGCCGATACTCTCGCCGCGCGCCTTGGTGTACGACACGACCTGGCCGCTGGCCAGGCAGAAGATGGTCACCGCGCACAGGACGAGGTCGTTGCCACCGCCCGCGTACCAGAGTGCCAGGCCGCCGAAGATCGCGGCGTCGGCGACCCGGTCGAGGGTGGAGTCGAGGAAGGCGCCCCAGCGGCTCGAGACGCCGGCCTGGCGGGCCATGTTGCCGTCCACCAGGTCGGAGAAGACGAACAGGGTGATCACCACCGTGCCCCAGAAGAACTCGCCCCTGGGGTAGAAGACCAGCGCGCCCGCCATCACGCCGCCGGTGCCGATCAGGGTCACGGCGTCGGGGCTCACGCCCAGGCGCAGCAGAAATGCGGCGAACGGCGTGAGAACACGCGTGAAGAAAGCACGCGCGTACTTGTTCAGCATGGCCTTCCCGGAGGTCGGTGGATTGCTGCGGCGGCCCCGTCGGCCACCGGCTGGCCCATCGTAGCCAGCCGCGCTGCGCCAAATGCGTGCGGCTGCCGCCCTTCCGGTATTTCCCCGCGCACGTACGACGTATGGACGCACCGTGACGGGCGTGGGAAGGTCGAATTACCGCGGGCGTCGAAGAGGCCGCCCTGAGCGGTCTCCCGTGGCGTCCCGAGAAGTGCCCGTACGAGCGCGAGCTCGTGCGCGACCGGGAGGCGAGGCACACATGGGCGACAGGAACCAGACAAATACAGGAGCCGCCGGAAGGGCACCGGCGGCCGGCCAGGCCCGACGGCCCGACGACATTCGGAACGTGGTGCTGGTCGGCCACAGCGGTTCGGGAAAAACAACACTGGTCGAGGCCCTGGCCCTGGCCACCGGTGCGGTGAACCGCGCCGGGCATGTGGCCGACGGGACCACGGTCTCCGACCACGACGAGATCGAACACCGCCAGCAACGCTCGGTACAGCTGTCACTCGTACCCTTGGAGTGGGGCGGTATCAAGGTCAATATCCTCGACACTCCCGGATACGCCGACTTCGTCGGGGAACTCAGAGCCGGTCTGCGGGCAGCGGACGCGGCCCTTTTCGTCGTCTCGGCGGCGGAGGGCCCGGAGACGCTGTCCGGGGCGACCCGCATGGTGTGGGACGAGTGCGCGGCGGTCGGCATGCCGCGCGCGGTCGTCATCACACACCTGGAGTCGGCGCGGGCCGACTTCGACGACATGACGGAGGCCTGCCGCGAGGTCCTCGGCGGCGACTCCCCGGAGACCGTGCTCCCGCTCTACGTGCCGCTGCACGGCGAGGAGAGCCCGGACGGCCATGCGCCGGTCACCGGACTGACCGGGCTGCTGACCCGGCGGGTCTTCGACTACTCCTCCGGCGAGCGCGCCGAGAGCGACCCGGACGCCGACCAGCTGGCGCGGATCGACGAGGCCCGTAACCGGCTCATCGAGGGGATCATCGCCGAGAGCGAGGACGAGACCCTCATGGAGCGCTACCTCGGCGGTGAGGAGCTGGACCTCAAGACCCTCATCCAGGACCTCGAACGGGCCGTGGCGAGGGGCTCGTTCCACCCGGTGCTCGCCGCCGCCCCGGCCGCCGAGGGCTGCAAGCAGGGCATCGGAACCGTGGAGCTGCTGGAGCTGATCACCGGTGGCTTCCCGACCCCCCTGGAGCGCGAGGTGCCGCCCGTCACCACCCCGCAGGGCAAGCCGCGCGCGTCGCTGACCTGCGACCCGGACGGGCCGCTCGCGGCGGAGGTGGTCAAGACCTCCTCCGACCCGTACGTCGGCCGGATCAGCCTGGTGCGGGTGTTCTCCGGCACGCTGCGGCCGGACGAGACGGTGCATGTGTCCGGGCACGGCCTGGAGGACCGGGGTCACGAGGACCACGACGTCGACGAGCGGATCGGCGCGCTGTCCTCGCCCTTCGGCAAGCAGCAGCGCAACGTGCCGCACGCGATCGCCGGCGACCTGGTCTGCGTCGCCAAACTCAGCCGCGCCGAGACCGGCGACACGCTGTCCGCCAAGGACGACCCGCTGCTGATGGAGCCCTGGGTGATGCCCGAGCCGTTGTTGCCGGTCGCCATCGAGGCGCACAGCAAGGCGGACGAGGACAAGCTGTCGGTCGGCCTGTCCCGGCTGGTCGCCGAGGACCCGACCATGCGGCTGGAGCAGAACCCCGACACGCGCCAGGTGGTGCTGTGGTGCCTGGGCGAGGCCCATGTCGACGTGGCCCTGGAGCGGCTGCGCAGCCGTTACGGGGTCCAGGTCGACGGCGTGCCGCACAAGGTGTCGCTCCGGGAGACCTTCGGCGACCGGACCGCGGCGCGCGGCCGGCACGTCAAGCAGTCCGGCGGCCACGGCCAGTACGCCATCTGCGAGATCGAGGTCGAGCCGTTGCCGGTCGGCTCGGGCATCGAGTTCGTCGACAAGGTCGTCGGCGGCGCGGTGCCCCGGCAGTTCATCCCCTCGGTGGAGAAGGGTATCCGCACCCAGGCCGCCCGGGGGGTCGCGCTCGGCTTCCCGGTGGTCGACATCCGGGTCACCCTCACCGACGGCAAGGCGCACTCGGTGGACTCCTCCGACGCCGCCTTCCAGACGGCGGGCGCGCTCGCCCTGCGGGAGGCGGCGACCGAGGCCCGTATCCACCTCCTCGAACCGGTCGACGAGATCAAGGTGCTGGTCTCCGACGAGTACGTGGGCCCAGTGATGAGCGATCTGTCCGGGCGCCGGGGCCGGGTCCTGGGCACCGAGCCCGCCGGGCCGGGACGCACGCTCGTACGGGCCGAGGTGCCGGAGATCGAGATCAGCCGCTACGCCGTGGACCTGCGGTCGCTGTCCCACGGCACCGGGCGCTACAGCCGCGAGTACACCCGGCACGAGCCGATGCCGCCGCAGCTCGCGACGAAGCTGCTCCAGCAGGAGGCGGCCGGCAAGTAGCGGGTGGGCGCGTTCCGTTGGTGGCCCGGCGCGTGAACAGGCCTGATGCGCCGGTCCGCTGACGCGCCGCGTCCGGCGCATATACGCTGTGTGGGCAGATCAGAAGGTGTGCCTGGTCCGCCGACGGGGAATGGGCCGGGCGGGCAACTCGCCTGTCGGCGTGCATGGATGGGGGCGGTAGTGGCTGGTCTCTCAGGGTTCGCCAGTTCGGAGTTCGACTTTCTGAGCCCCGGGGCGCAGGTCCCGCTCACCGGCACCGACGGGCAGACCGCCGCGACACAGGCGCTCGCGTCGGCCGCGTACCGCGACGAGAGGGACCACACGGTCGAGAAGTTCGTCGCGCTGGACGCGGACAAACCGGAGGCCGACCGGATACCGGCCACGCCCACCGAGTTCAAGAAGGGCAAGCTCTCCCTCCTGGAACCACGGCTCGGAGAGGCCTTCGCCCGCGCGGTCCAGGTACGGATGCTGGGCGGCGACCGCAAAGAGCTCATCCAGTCCTTCGGCGCCGAGCCCCAGACCGTCGTCGAGCACTGCCTCGCCGCCAACCGCATACGCCAGGAACGCGACTCCAGACTCACCCTGGTGACCGCCCTCTTCGGGCTGCTCTTCCTGCCCGGCGTCCTCATCTGGTTCGGGGCCTTCCAACTGCGCAGCACCATCGAGAAGGCCCGCGAGAAGAGCGGCGAGAAGGGCACGACCGCCGGGGTGCTCGGCGGGATCGTGCTGCTGGTCGTCGGTTTCCTCGCGGTGCTGTTCGTGGTCAACCCGCCGCTGAGCGGCTTCTGGCAGCAGTATCTGCGGGTGATGATGCTCGCCCCGGTGCTGGGCTGGTACTGGGCGAAGCGGATCTGCGAGCGTACGGCCCTGGACCTGCGGGACCGCTGGGCGGGCCTGGTGTCGGGCTCCGGCGTCGGCGCCAAGATCCCCGAGGCGGTGCCCCGCAACCCCAACGAGACCCGGGCCGAGCAGCTGCGGCAGAACCTGGCCAAGCTCTCCCAGGAGCAGCAGAGCAACATCGTCTTCTACGCCGGGCCCAAGGGACTCCTCGGGATGGGCGCCCGCTGGGCCACCTGGAGCCTGGCCGAGGAGCTGGTGCCGCGCGCCGGCATCGCCGAGATCCACGGCTTCCGCAGCTGGGACGTGATCAAGGCGATCCACGGCCGGCTGCGCGAGCTGGAGCGCGGCCCGCTGCACACCGGCGGGTTCTCGAAGCTGTCGATACGGCACTGGGTCGTCGGCGCGATAGGCCCCGGGGCGAAGAAGGTCGCCCGGCCGACCGGCGCCGAGATCGAGGGCTTCACCGTCAAGGACTTCGAGATCCAGCGGATCTGCAACGAGCAGCAGATCGGTGCGGGCAACCGCCACTACCTGGGCGTCCAGCTCATCCTCAACGGCGGCCAGTTGGTGATCACCTTCATGGTCACCGTCACCGTCCTGGCGAGCACCCTGCGGGTGGAAGTGACCGGGCACGCGCTGGGTCCGGTGCACTCCCTGTTCACCACCGCGCCGGAGCCCTCCGAGAAGGAGGTCGCCAAGTCCATCAGGTTCTGGGAGACCAAGAAGGTCCCGCTACCGCTACTCAAGAGCGACGACGTCGTACGGCTCGCCGCCCGCGCCCCGCTCACCTGGTATCCGCCGCTGCTGGACTTCCTCGGCGGCAAGCTGGTCCTCCCCGAGCCCTTCGGGCTGCGCCACACCTGGGCCGACAAGCCCTGGAAGCACCGCTTCATGGCCGACGACGCGCTGCGCGCCGCCACGCCCGTGCTGCGCGCGGTGCACAGCGCCGCTATCCAGGTGCTGGAGGACCACGGCGTCGACACCGAGAAGTTCACCGGCCGCTCGACGCTGCTCAGCAACCTCGTCCAGGGCGCCGACCCGATCCGGGCCGACGTCTACGACGCGTAAGGCACTCTGCGTCTTCAGCTCGCCGGCCAGGCGTCGGCGAGCATCTCGCGGGTGTCCGCGAGCAGCTGCGGCAGCACCTTGGTGTGGGCGGTGACCGGCATGAAGTTCGTGTCCCCGCCCCACCGGGGCACGACATGCTGGTGCAGGTGAGCGGCGATCCCGGCGCCGGCCACCGTGCCCTGGTTCATGCCGATGTTGAACCCGTGCGCCCCGGACGCAGCCCGCAGCGCGGTCATCGCCCGCTTGGTGAACTCCGCGAGCTCGACGGTCTCCGCCTGGTCCAGGTCCGTGTAGTCGGCGACATGGCGGTACGGGACCACCATCAGGTGGCCGCCGTTGTACGGGTAGAGGTTCAGCACCGCGTACACCGTCTCCCCGCGCGCTATGACCAGGCCGTCCTCGTCGCTCTTGGCCGGGATCGCGCAGAACGGGCAGCCGTCTTCGGCGCCCGGGCCGGTGGGCTTGTTCTCGCCCTGGATGTACGCCATCCGGTGGGGCGTCCACAGGCGCTGAAACGCGTCCTGAGTCCCCACGCCGATCTGCTGCTCCGGCTCACTCGTCATGCGGGCCAGCATATGACTTCCGGCGGACGATGAAGGGCCCCGGGGTTGCTCCCCCGGGGCCCTTCATCATGCCCTTACGGCGCTCAGACCTGCACGCGGTCCTCGACGGCCTTGGCGATCTCGGTGAGAGCGTCCTCGACCGGGATTCCGTTCTTCTGCGAGCCGTCGCGGTAGCGGAAGGAGACCGCGCCGTTGGCGATGTCCTCGTCTCCGGCGATCACCATGTACGGGACCTTGCTCTTCTGCGCGTTGCGGATCTTCTTCTGCATACGGTCCGAGGAGGCGTCGACCTCGAAGCGCAGCCCCTTCGCCTTGGCCTTGGCGGCGAACTCCTGCAGGTACGGCACGTGCGCGTCGCCGATCGGGATGCCGACCGCCTGCACCGGGGCCAGCCACGCCGGGAAGGCACCCGCGTAGTGCTCCAGGAGGACCGCGAAGAACCGCTCGATGGAGCCGAACAGGGCGCGGTGGATCATGACCGGGCGCTGCTTGGTGCCGTCGGAGGCGGTGTACTCGAGGTCGAAGCGGTCGGGCAGGTTGAAGTCGACCTGGATGGTCGACATCTGCCAGGTGCGGCCGATGGCGTCCTTGGTCTGGACGGAGATCTTCGGGCCGTAGAAGGCGGCGCCGCCCGGGTCCATGACCAGATCGAGGCCCTGCTTCTCGGCGGCCTTGCGGAGGGTCTCGGTCGCCTCTTCCCAGTTCTCGTCCGAGCCGATGAACTTCTCCGGGTCCTTGGTGGACAGCTCGAGGTAGAAGTCCTCCAGGCCGTAGTCGCGCAGCAGGTTCAGCACGAAGGTGAGGAGGCCGTCGAGCTCCTCGGCCATCTGCTCCTTGGTGCAGTAGATGTGCGCGTCGTCCTGGGTGAAGCCGCGGGCGCGGGTCAGGCCGTGCACGACGCCCGACTTCTCGTACCGGTAGACGGTGCCGAACTCGAAGAGCCGCAGGGGCAGTTCACGGTAGGACCGGCCCCGGGCGTCGAAGATCAGGTTGTGCATGGGGCAGTTCATGGGCTTGAGGTAGTAGTCCACGCCCTCGTCGAGCTGCATGGGCGGGTACATGCCGTCGGCGTACCAGTCCAGGTGGCCGGACTTCTCGAAGAGCTTCCCCTTGGTGGCGTGCGGGGTGTAGACGAACTCGTACCCCGCCTCCTCGTGGCGCTTGCGCGAGTAGTCCTCCATGGTGCGGCGGATGATGCCGCCACGCGGGTGGAAGACGGCCAGGCCTGAGCCGATGTCCTCCGGGATGGAGAACAGGTCCAGCTCGGAGCCCAGCTTGCGGTGGTCGCGCTTCTCGGCCTCGGCGAGGAAGTCCAGGTGGGCCTTGAGCTCGTCCTTGGACGGCCACGCGGTGCCGTAGATGCGCTGCAGCATCGGGTTCTTCTCGCTGCCGCGCCAGTAGGCGGCGGCGTTGCGCATCAGCTTGAAGGCCGGGATGTTGCGGGTGGTGGGCAGGTGGGGACCCCGGCAGAGGTCCTTCCAGCACAGCTCGCCCGTCTTCGGGTCGAGGTTGTCGTAGATGGTCAGCTCGCCCGCGCCGACCTCGGCGGAGGCGCCTTCGGCGGCATCGCCGGCGGAGCCCTTGAGACCGATCAGCTCCAGCTTGTACGGCTCGGAAGCGAGCTCCTCGCGGGCGTCCTCGTCGGTGACGACGCGGCGGAAGAAGCGCTGGCCGCGCTTGATGATCTCCTGCATCTTCTTCTCGATGCTCTTGAGGTCATCGGGGTGGAAGGGCTTCTCGACGTCGAAGTCGTAGTAGAAGCCGTCCTTGACCGGCGGGCCGATGCCGAGCTTGGCCTGCGGGAAGAGCTCCTGCACGGCCTGGGCCATCACATGCGCGGTGGAGTGGCGCAGGATGTTGAGGCCGTCCTCGCTGCTGATCAGGACGGGCTCGACCTCGTCGCCGTCCGCGACCTGGTACGCGAGGTCCTTCAGCTGACCGCCGACGCGGACGGCGACGATGCTGCGGTCGCCGCCGAACAGCTCCCCGGCAGTCGTCCCCGGCGTGACCACCCGCTCTTCCCGCTCATCGGAATCGCGTTTGATGATCACACGGACGTCTGACACCGGTTCTCTCCTGACGTATGTCCCACTGGCTCCGCAGCTGATGCTGCACCGGTGAATCGTACCGAGCCGGGCCCGTGCACCGCGAAGCGATAAGCGGTGGCACTGATGCGGACGGGACACCAGTACCGCTCAGAGGTACCTGAGAAGTTCCTGTGCCAGGCTGGCCGCGCTCTCTGCCCTGGCAGGCCCGCTGCCCGGGCATGATCCCCCCCAAATCATCGTGGAGAAGGACTCTTGAGTCTCACCGTCATCAATGGACTTCCTGCGCACGTGCTGTTCGTGCACTTCGTGATCGTGTTCGTGCCTCTGCTCGCGCTGGCGCTCGTCGTCTGCGCGGCCTGGCCCAGAAGTGCCCGGAAACTCGGCGTGCTGCTGCCGGTTCTGGGGTTTGTGACCCTCGCGAGCGTCCCCCTGGCCACCCACGCCGGCGAATGGCTGGAGTCCCACACCGGCACCGACCCGCTGATCCAGAAGCACGCCGAGCTGGGCGACGGCATGCTGCCCTGGGCTGTCGGTCTCTTCCTGCTGTCGGCCCTCGTGTGCTGGGCGACCCGCCGGGCGGCTGCCACCGAGGGCGGTCAGACGCGGACCTGGGTCACCTCGTCGCTGGTCAGGTACGCCGTGCTGGGCGCCTGCCTCGTGGTCTCGGTGGGCGCGGTAATCGACGTGTACCGGATCGGGGACTCGGGCGCGAAGGCCGCATGGCATGACAACTACTCCCAGAGCGCTGTGCAGCACGGCTGACCCCCGGGCGAGGACGCGTGCGACGGCTTCAGCCGCCGCACGCGTCCTCGAAGGTCTCGATTCCTCCCTGGAGGGATTTGAGCAGGCGGTCGCGCTCGGCCTCGTCGACATGGACGGGCGTCACCGCGCTGGGCTGGATGATGCGGCGGAAACCGCTGCGGGCTTCGAGGCGGCCGGTGACGCGGACGGGCAGACCGACCAGGTGGGCGTGGGCGGCGATGCGGTACGCGTCCTGGTCGAGGCGGACACGGACCTGGCGGACGTCGGCCCCGGCCAGGACCCGCAGCCGGATGGTGCCACCGCCGGAGGGGCGGGGACGGCGCAGCCGGACGACGGTGCCGGTGACATTGACGTGTACGGAGGGCTCCTCGCTCACGTAACGGACACTGGCGGCCTCCAGGGCCGGGAGGTCGCCAGGCGAGAACTCGACGGGCTCCGGCCGCGCCGCGAAGCCCGCCGGTGGGCCGGAGGCAGGCGACCAGGCGAGGGCCACGGCCACACCCTCGGCGCCTCGCACCAGCCGGACCAGAGACTCGGTGAGTTCATGGCAGACGCCGAGGCCCACGGCGGAGTCGAAGGCCTCCATGCCACCGGTGGTGCGCTGGTAGTCCACCGCGTCCCGGGTGGCCTGCAACGCGCGTAGCAGGGTCGTGACGACCGCCCGGCCGTCGGGGGCGGGCACGTACGCGGTGAGCAGGTGGCCGCCGGGCGAGGGCCCGACGAGGACCTGCTCCAGGAACGCCGTGGCGAAACGCCCGTGCCGCTCGCCGAAGTAGCCGGCGGGGCCGCGCTCGGCGCGGGCGGCGGCCATGAGCATGGCGCGGGCGGCCGAGCGCAGCTGCCCGGCAGCGGGCCAGGGCACGGCGTCGGCGACCCGGGGCATGTCGCGGATCCAGCGGATCTCGTCCCCGGGCACGGACAGGGCGGTGAGCACCTCGCGGGCCGAGGGCGCGCCGCTGCGGGCCAGCGCGGTCAGGGCCTCGCCGAGGAGGTCGGCGTAGTCCGCGTGCCGGCCGTTGTTCTGGGACGCGGGCACCAGGAGGCTGGTGCCGGCGTCCCCGGGTGGGGTCCAGCGGGTGTAGCGGCCGTGGGCGTCGCCGCGCCGCTGCCAGCCGTGCCGGGCGAGCAGCGTGGTGAGGACGGCGGGGTCGACTCTTTCGGGGTCGGGCAGCTCGAAGTCCTCGGCAGAGCGGTCCAGCCGGTCCATCATGGCCTCCCTCCCGCCCCGACCCGCGTCATGATCTCGCAGAGGGCGCGGTCGTCGAAGATCCGCGCGGTGGGTATCCGCACGGTGGTCCTGCGCCGGCCGGTCACCGGGTGGCCGGCCAGGTTGATCCAGTAGCAGCAGTGCCGCAGCTCCAGGCGGTCGTGGCTGGCTCGCAGCCACTCCTCCGGCGTACGCGGCACGAGCATCACTACCAGGATCTTGTGCACCGACACCGGGGTGCGAGCCAGCTTCACCAGGTGCTCGTTGTCGAGCGTGAAGGCGAAGGTGGGGCCCGCGGGGTGCGGGGCGACCTGGTACGTGCACTTGAGCTGGACCTTTATGGTGACCTCGTCATCGACCGCGTGGCCCGCGCCACGGGCGCTGTGGCTGATGTGCCAGTCGATGCCGTAGTCGGGGAAGGGCTGGGCGAGCGAGCAACCCGCCGCGGCAGCGACCGCGTGCAGATAACCCACCTGCAGGGTCTCCATGCAGCTGGTGGTGGCGAGCGCCCCGCGCAGCGGTGCGGTCCGCTCGGGCAGCAGCCCACCCGATTCGGGCTGCGCGATCGCCATCGCTCTCCGTGCCCTTCCGACCGTCATTCGTCGGTCCTGCTGGTCTTCCCCCGTCTCCTGTATTCATCCCCACCAGCGACGTTTGGGAAACAGTTACGGTTCAGTGACGGCCTGTCACGGGTAGGTACTGTGAAGGGCGGTGGTCGCGCCGACCGCCCGGCGCTTTCTAACCCTTCCTCAATTCCCTTCGCTCGTACGGGAGTACGTCATGCCGCAGCCGCGCTGGTACGACGGACCGCTCGCTGCCTTCGACACCGAGACCACCGGCGTGGACGTGGAGGCCGACCGCATCGTCTCCGCCGCCCTGGTGCTCCAGGGCTCCCCCGGCAGCCAATTCCACGCCAGGAACTGGCTGGTGAACCCCGGCATTCCCGTCCTGGACGGCGCACGCGCCGTACACGGCCTGACCGACGACCACTTGCGGCGCTTCGGCAGCCGGCCGGGGCCCGTCGTCGAGGAGTTGGCCCGGGCGCTGGCCCGGCAGTCGGCTGCCGGGGTGCCTCTGGTCGTGATGAACGCGCCCTTCGATCTCACACTGCTGGACCGCGAATTGCGCCGCCACCGGGGCACCGAGCTGGCCCGCTACATGGCGCATACGCCGCTCTGCGTCCTCGACCCACGCGTCCTCGACAAGTACCTCGACCGCTACCGCAAGGGCCGCCGCACCCTCACCGACCTCTGTGCTCACTACGGCGTGCCGCTCACCGACGCCCACGACGCCGCCGCCGACGCGGCCGCCTCCCTGCACCTGGTCCGCGAAGTGGGGCGCCGCTTCGAGGCGCGCATAGGCGACATGGCGCCCGGCGAGCTCCACGCCCGCCAGGCCGTCTGGCACGCCGGCCAGGCCCGCGGCCTCCAGGCCTGGTTCTCCCGCAACGGCACCGGCGAGCGCGTGGACCCGGCATGGCCGCTCCGCCCCGAGCCGCTGCCCCGAGCGGTGCCGGCCGAGCCGGCGGCGTGAGCGCGTACGCGTACGCCAATGCAGAGGGGCCGGTCCGTCGGTGACGGACCGGCCCCTCTGTAATGGTGGGCGATACTGGGATCGAACCAGTGACCCCTTCGGTGTGAACGAAGTGCTCTCCCGCTGAGCTAATCGCCCGGGACGACCAGAACAATACAGGGCACGTGACTCCTCCCCTCGTAAACAAGGGGGCTTCTCACTCGACTCCAAGGAGTTTCATGACGGCCAAGTCCTGACCGCTGCCGAGGCAGATGCGAAGCATACTACGCCGCTTCACGGCTCCGGCACTCAGGATGCGTTTCCCGCCCGGCCTGAAGGCCGGGATTCCCACGCAAGGAGAGAGATGGCAGTGCGTTCAAACGGCATTCGGGGCGGTGGCGAGGCGGGCGCGGAGGCCGCGGCGGCCCTGGCGCATCATCAGGGCGTGGTTGGCGCGGAAGAGGGGGCGGCAGGGGAGGGCGAGGCGGCGCATCAGGGGCTTGTTGACGACCACGTCCTCCTCGAAAACGAGGTGTGTGCCGGCGCCGCCGTCGGCGCCGTTCTGGAGCATCGTCCAGCGGACCCAGCCTTCCAGGTCGCCGTACATGGCCACTTCGAGGACCCGGGCCTGCGGGTCCTGGCGGATGGCGTGGGCAGTGACGAAGAGGTCGTACGGCAGCGCCGAGCGGAAGCGCAGCGTGCCGGTGGTCTCCCCGGTGCGGCGGACCTCGCGCACCTGGGGCCACCAGGTGGGGTATTCGTCGGGGCGTTCCAGAACGCGGTAGACGGCGTCGGGGCCGGCCTCGACGTCCCACGAACTGCGGAAGCGATAGTGGCACCAGTCCATGGGGCAAGTGTGCGTACTCAGGGCGGATCTGAGTAGCGCACCCCATGCGGCGTGTTGTGGGCCGCAGCACACTCCGGGCATGGACACAACGCAGCCACCGCCGCCGCCCGAGCGCTGCCCCGCCTGCGGCTGGTACCTGCCGGGTACGGGGCCGCCGGCGTTCGCGGTGTGCCCACGCTGCGCGCTGCCGCTCGCGGGTGAGCTGGTGGCCGAGGTTCGCGGGATCGACACCGCGCTGGCCGGGCTGGACGCCGAGCGCGGGCGGCTGCTCGTGCGGCGGGCGCAGCTGCTGGCGGCGGCGCGGCCGGTGCCGGTCCCGATGCCGGTGGCCA
>NZ_RJVR01000214.1 GCF_003999195.1 Streptomyces soli | reverse complement strand
GCGCGAGCAGGCACACCAGGACACCTACCTCCAGGCGGCCTGACGATCACGGAAAGTCACCGTCAGCCCGCCGAAGGACTTATGAATCGCTGCACTAGGGCGGGGCCGCCCGCTTGTTGAGTGTGCGGCTCGTGTCGCTCGTCAAGGGCGCCTATGGGGAGGAATACGCCGGAAACAGGCAACAGGACTTGCCGAAGGCGCCGCGCGTGCACTCTGATCCCAGCTGAGTCTCACGCTCACTCGATCCCTTCCAGGAACGGGACGATCGCATCGATGAAGTGCTCGTTCCGATCGCCGGCCACCATGTGCCCCGCGTCGGCCACATCGACGCGCCGCGCGTTGGGAACCCGGTCACAGAACTGCTCGGCGATGTCTTCGCGCACCATGTCGCTGATCCCACCGCGGACGAGCAAGATCGGCACGTTCGTGTGGCGCGCGGCGTCGAGGAGACGCTCCGCCATGCCGGGCGGGTCCATCCGGCCCTCGAA
The DNA here is from genome assembly GCF_003999195.1 of Streptomyces soli. Taxonomy (GTDB): domain Bacteria; phylum Actinomycetota; class Actinomycetes; order Streptomycetales; family Streptomycetaceae; genus Actinacidiphila; species Actinacidiphila soli. The sequence continues at coordinate 32,657 of NZ_RJVR01000214.1, read as the reverse complement.
GCTGTCCAGCATCCGGGGGTCCCAGTGCCAGACCCAGCGATCGCCGTGGCGTCGCAGGTTGTTCCGGATCCCCTCGGGGTCGTCCGGACGTGGGCGATGCGGCAGGTGGGCGGACACCGCCGCGGCCGCTTCCCGGACGCTGGCGAATCCGTCCGGCTGGCGGCGCATGAACTCGAGGATCCGGCGGACCCCGCGGGGATCCGGTCGATGGGCGACGTCGACAAGCACCAGAGCGCGAATCGCCGCCCTGGGTGCCTCTCCGGCGGCGAGCAGCGAACTCAGGCCGCCGAGCGAGGCACCAACGAGCATCGGCCGGTCGCCGAGTTCGGCGACGAGCGCCCGGACGTCCTCGGCGAACAGGTCGAGGTCGTAATCACCATCGGCTGACCATTCGCTGGTGCCATGCCCGCGCAGGTCCGGGGCGATGACCCGCCACCCCAGCGTGGCCAGTCGTGGGCCGGTCCGGTCCCAGGCGTGTCGCGTCTGGCCGCCGCCGTGCAGCAGGACAAGAGGTGGCGAGGACGCCTCGCCCCACACATCCGCCGCGAGCAGGATCCCGCCGCGGCCCACGAAGCTTCGGGGCCGTGGCAGTGCGCCGGGCGTCATACCGCGCCTCGGGTTCGCAGAGGCGCCAGCAGCTGGTCGCGGTAGGGATCCGCAGCCGCCGCGGCGAGCGCGACGTCCAGCGCGAACAGAGCACGCGCGAGGAACCGGTCGTCGTCGATCAGGGCGGCGACCCACTGATGCAGCGCACCCACGCACGAGGTGCCGACAACGGAGGCCAACGCGTCAGTGTCGATGTCGGCGCGCAGGAGGCCCTGTGTCCGTGCATCCGCCATCGCCTGGCGGAGCTGGGTGAGCGGACTGCGGTCAAGCACGAGGCCGCTTTCCTCCCACTCACGCACCATGCGACGCGACACGACCGGGTCGCCTACGAACAGCCGGACGGTCGACCTGACGACCTCCCGCGGGTCACCGGCCCCCAGCGCCGCCAGGCGGCGCTCGAGTTCGTCCATGAACCCGGCGGCGAGCGCCTCCCAGATCTTGTCGCGCGGTCCGATCAGGTTGTACACGGTGGCCGGGGCGACCTCCGCTCGCTCGGCGATCCGCTCGGTACTGATCACCGATTCCGGGCTGTCCCGCAGGAGTTCGCGCGTCGCGTCGAGGATCCGGAACCGTCGCTGGGCCTTATGCCGCTCACGCAGCCCCCCTTCGGCCGTTTGCATACGCGCACACCCCTTCGCTAAAACTTATAGAGTCCTCTAACTTTAGAGGTTCCTCTGGATCCCGCGAGGCTCTGTTGCCTGTTTCCGGCGTATTCCTCAACCGGCGTCGCTGACGCGATGAGCTTCGCTCACCCTGGACGGCTCGCCCCGGCCCGTAGTCGGCTGGCTATCGGGCGGCCCCGGGGCTGTGACGCCCGACCGCAGGTCAGCGGCCCTGCGGGTGGGGAATCAAGGCGAGCACGTCTGAGATCACCCCCGAGCGCCGGTTGGGGAGATCCAGGGAGCCCCATCACCCGCACACTTCCAGATCGGATGGCCCCGGCACCCGCCGCATGTAGGCCAGTTGGAGTACATCGGACTCTGCACTCGAGCCCGTACGTCGCTCTGCAGGTGAGCTTGTACGCCGACACCCGGCGCCGAAAGCCCCACCGTGCTGGCGCTCACCGATGACCGGGCCGCCGACAAGGCCCCGTCCAGGGTCAGGCGGTTGGCCGCCCACCCGGTGCCGGCCAGCCGGGAGACCGGGACGCGCGAATCGATCTGCCTATCGGCGCCCGTGCGCGAGCCGGCTGCGGGCCGCTGATGCGACGGCGGCCGGTAGACGGGCCGCGGGTTACCCGTGTGTGAGCCCGATGGTGGGTGGTTGCTCATCGGCGCGGTTGGCAAGCGCGCGCAGTTCGTCGGCGTAAGTGGCCCAGACGTCCCGGGCAAGGAAGTGGCCGACGCCGGGCAGGGTGCGCAGGCGGGCGCCGGGGATGGCGTCGGCGATGTCGCGCGCGGCCGCGACGCGCAGCAGCGGGTCGCGCTTGCCGTGCAGTACCAGGGTCGGCACGGTGATCCGGGCGAGCGGGCCGCCATGCCATTTCGTGCCGATCTGGCGTCTCTGCGCCTTCTGGTCGCGGAAGCTGGCGATGTGGTGCGCGGCTTCCTTGTCCACGAACGTGCGCACGTCGTCCTCGTCGAGGTGTTGGCGGGGCGCGGCCAGGATCCGGGCGACGGCCACGGCGAGGGCCAAGTTGCCTTGCGGGATCTAGGGGTAGTGCAGTCGGGCGAAGCGGGCTATCGGCGCTAGCCGCAGGTAGCGCAGGACGCTTAGGCCCGTGGCGTCGCTGGGCACGGCCGAGGAGGTGGCCAGGCTCAGCAGGCGCTTCGGGTGGCGGATCGCGGTGCGCTGCGCGACGAGCCCGCCCATGGAGTGGCCGAAGAGGTGGGGGCGTTCCCAGCCGACTGCGTCGTCGGTCAGGTCTTCGGCGCTGTAGGCCGGTGCCGAGCGGCGCAGCAGGGCTTTGATCGGTGGGCCGACGCGGCGTTCGGGTAGGTGGGTGGACTGGCCGGCGTCGCGCTGGTCGTAGGTCGCGACGTGGAAGCCGCGGCGCAGCAGCTCGTCGACCAGCCCGTCCGGCCACCAAAACCGTGAGGTCCCCAGCCCCATGACCAGCAGCAACGGGTCGCCGCCGGTGCCTCCGAGGTCCTCGAAGGCGATCTGGGTCCCGCCGTTGTATGCGAAGCGGGGCATCTCGACTCCCCTCTTTCGCAAACAGTGTTCGCGAACACCGTATGCGAAAGCTAGGCTGGCGGCAACGCGGGAGGTAGCAATGGCAGGAGAATCGAAACCGGTGATCTGGATGCGGCCGGAGCAGGCGCCGGTCGGACGTCCAGCCGAGCGCAGCCGAGCCGAGATCACCGCTGCCGCGGTGGAACTGGCCGACCGCGAGGGCCTGGAAGCCGTCTCCATGCGCCGCGTCGCCGCAGTCCTCGGCACCGGCGCTGCCTCGCTCTACCGCTACGTGGCCACCCGCGACGACCTGCTCGACCTGATGACCGACAGCACCGCGGGCGAATACGACCTGTCCGCCCCGAGCGGCGACTGGCAGGCCGACCTGCTCGAAATCGCCCACCAGGCCAGGAAGATCATGCGACGCCACCACTGGCTGCCGACCCTGGTCATCACCCGCCCCACCCTCGGCCCGCACGCGATCGACCTGCTCGAGCACGTACTCGACGTGCTCGCTGGCCACCCGGCCAACCCCGCCCGCAAACTCGAGGCCTTCGCCCTGCTGAACGCCCTGACCGCGCTGTTCGTCCAGAACGAACTGACCACCGCACACCCCGGCGCCCAGCGCCAGTTCGCGCACCTGCATCACGTGGCCGCCGGCGGCAGCCACCCCCGCATCGCCGCCCTGCTCGCCGCCACCTCACCTGAAGGCAACTCCCGCGACCCCTTCGCCACCGTACTCACCCGCACCCTGACCGGTGTGCTGGGCTGACTCCGACACAACCCCCCGCACACGCCTGAACGCCGGCGCCTCCGAGCCTGCTCACGCCAATCCGTCTAGATCCCTAGAAACAGGACACCACTCCACTTTGCCGAAGCCCTGGGAGCTGTCGATCAATAACTCATGGTCAGAAAAATATCGTTCGGGCGGTCTGATCGCGCATGTTGCTGTTCCCGTGCAAGATCAAGACGAAAAGTTATTGATCGGCGGCTCCCTGGCTGTCGAGGTAGTCGTGCAGGTCTTCCTGCAGCTCGATCTCCAACGGGAGTTTCTCTCCAGGCTTGGGAGCGAAGAGATAGGCGGTCTTCTTCGTGTGCTTGTTACGGCCGCGGTTCGTCCTGTTCGCGAGGAACGTCGCCACGAGGATCGAGCGTGACGTCCGTCCGCACGATTACGAGGTGTCCCCACCGGTACGGGGATAGACCGGTCATTCCACTCCGAGCGAAACATTCAGCCGACATAGGGGACATGCGGGCACGTTGACCGCAGTCAGTGCTTCCAGCGCCTACTCCCGCGTGACCGAGTCAAGGGATGGCGGGTGGGTGTGGGTTGGCGGTGTTCATGGAGCGGGGTTGTCAGCCCGGGCATCGACGGTAGTGGGCGATCAGGGGGAGAAAGACCTGGTCCACCACTTCGGTGATGGCTGCTTGGGAGGGGGGTCGGTGGGTGAGGAGTATTTCGCCGACCACCAGGGTGAAGGGCAGCGCGGCGACGCGTGCGGGGACGGATGCTTGATCAAGCTCGCCGCGTTGTGCGGCGCGGTCGATCACCGTTGCCATCGCGGCCCGGCCGGCCTGTTGGGTGCGGTCCTGGAGGTAGTGGGCGAGGTCGCTGTTGCGGGCGCGCTCGTCGGCGAGTGCGTCGAGGACGGGTGCGATCTGCGTCATGCGCAGGGTGAGGCGGCCCAGCAGTGCGAGGACGTCGGTTCGCAGGGCTCCGGTGTCGGGTGCGGGTGGTGGCAGCGGCGGTGTCTGGTGGCGCAGGGCGGCCAGGACCAGGTCGCGGCGGTGGGGCCACCGGCGGTAGAGCACGGTTCTGCTGGTGCTGGCGCGGGCTGCCACGGCCTCGAATGTCAGCTGGTGGTAGCCGACGGCAAGGAGTTCATCCCACGCCGCCTGGAGCAGGGCGGCTTCCAGGGCGGCGCCTCTGCGGCGCCGTACCGAACGGGCGCCGGTGTCGTCGGCGGAGGAGTTGCGCGCGGGTTCAGCAGGATTCGGGCCGCCGGTTTCTTCTTTGGGCACAGCGTGTATCTTATCCTCAAGTTAAGGTACATACTGAACCTTATGGAGCCCTGATGCGTGGCAAGGGTGTGCAGTACGACACCGGAACGTTCCCCGATGGCAGCAACACCCGCTACACCTTCGATCCCCCCACGGTAGAGCGCGAGATGCGCATCATCGCCGACGACCTGCACTGCACCGCCGTGCGTGTCACCGGCGGCGACCCCGAACGCCTCAGCGTCGCAGCCGAGTACGCGGCCGCTGCTGGACTGACGTGAAGAAGGGCATGGGCACGGTCGGTGCCCAGCCTCAGCGCCAGTACACGGGCACCGCGGGCAGGATCGAAAACGCCCAAGTTGCCGTCTACCTGGTCTACGCGGGACCGCGCGGACATACCGCGGTGGACCGGGAACTGTACGTTCCGCGCTCCTGAACCTCCGACCCCGACCGCTGCCGCGCCGCGGCAACCAGCTCCGCATCGTCCAGAACGCTGAGTACATCTCGCGCAGGGAGAGCTCCTCCTCGTCGCGCAGGCGTACGGCGGTGGCGATCATGTCGCGGGGCTTGGCGGCGCCGGTCTGCCGTGCGGGCTGGGACCGGGGCCCGGCCCTCCCCTGGGTGGGGAGGGCCGGGCAGTGGCGCGTCACGCGTCCTGGTCGGGGTCCTCGCCGTCCTGGTCGTCCTGGTCGGCGTCCTTGGCCTCTTCGGCAGCCTGGGGGGTGTAGGGCTCGCCGCTGATGATGGCCTGCTCGATCGGGGCCAGCCGGTATCCCATCTCGCCGAGGAACGCGAGATAGGTGCGGGCGTCGGCCCGGATCTCGTCGGTGTCCCATGACGGTTCGTCGTGCCGCCAGGCGCTGCCCGGTACGCCGCATTGCCCTCGACCTTGAGCTTGTAGGGCATCCCCTCTTCCTTCTCCGGCTTGACCGGGGCGGCGGACTGACCGGCGTCCGTCGACGCCTCGTCCGGCTCCTCCTGCGGAGTGTCGTCCTCCTTGAGCGCGTGGCCGTAGGCCTTGGGGTCGGTGCACAGGAACATCACGGCAGCCGGGGCGACCTCGTCGTACTCGGCCCAGATGGCCACGTGCCCGGGGCAGGAAGCATGGTCCACGGAATCGATTATTGCGGTCGCATCAGGTCGAGGTCCTCGCCCTATGCGTCCGGCACCGCGCCGTGCCCGGCGCGCCGGGCCGCTGCCTCGACACGGGCGAAGAGGCGCCGTTGTAGGGGCACGTCGCCCGTTCCTGAGATGCGGTCCGCGGCGTCCAGCAGCATGTCGGTGTCCCAGCCGGGCAGTGGGTACCGGGCGAGTTCCCACTCCAGGTACTTGTTGTAGGGGCGGGGGCGGCGGTCGAGAGCGAAGAGCAGCTCCAGCAGAAACCGGACGATGTCGGCAGCGTCGAGGCGGGCGGCGAGTGAATTTCCGTCGCGGTCGTTCTTGACGGAGCGGTAGAGGGAGTTGGCATAGGCGTCGAGCCACTCACCGGAGTCCCGGAATGCTTCATCGACGTCGAGTCGTGCCTTGGCGGCCAGGATCTGGGCGATGCCTCCGTCGAGCCGGTCGAGGATGATCCGGGCACGGGCGAGGGCGTAGCGCTCGAAGCCGGGCCTGTGAGGTTCGGCGTGGATGTCACCGGGATGTTCGGCTGGGGTGTCACTGAACGCGGATCGAGTTTGCGCAGTTCAGGGTAACGTTTTTGTGAGTGATCATGGTGACACGGTTCCGAACATCCAGTGACATCAACCCGTATCGTCCAGTGTCAGATTTCCCGCACCTCATACCTGCCCCACGACCGTGACCAGCCGGCCGACGGGCTGTACTCCACCGGAGCTCCCCTCCGGAGCCGTCGACCCGCGTACCGTCGCACCCGGGGTGATGGGTGACAAGACCGAACGCTCCGAGGGTGGCCCGGCCTGCCCCGCCGTGTTCGACTCGGGATGGTTCTGCCCGCCGGCTGACGGCGCATGGGAGGGACCGGCCGGAGCCGGCCGCCTAGATGGTCCCCCGGGCACTGGGCGCGGGCCCGGCTCTTGGGTGGCCGTGAGTTCTGCCGGTTGATGCACATGCCTGCACAGCGGGACAGTGTTCTCGGCGTTACGGTCCACCTGTGCGGGGACATCCAGGTATGACCTTCCTCGGTGTCGACATCGGCACATCCAGCAGCAAGGGCGTCCTGGTCGACGCCTCCGGCATGGTGATCGCGACCGCGGTGCGCAAGCACACCGTCTCCCGCCCGAATCCAGGACATGTCGAGATGGACCCCGAGGTGTGGTGGCAGGAGTTCCGCGGCATCACTCGCGAACTTCTGTCCGACGGTGCGCGGGTGGAGGCGGTCGGGGTCAGCGGCATGGGCCCGTGCGTCTGCCTGGCCGACGCCGCAAACCAGCCGCTGCGTCCAGCCATCCTCTACGGTGTGGACACGCGGGCCGTTGCGCAGATCGCCCGGCTCGACGCCGAACTCGACCGTCAGGCCGTCCTCGACCGGTGCGGCAGCGTGCTGTCCACACAGGCGGTGGGGCCGAAGGTGGCTTGGGTGGCCGAGCATGAGCCGGAGGTGTTCACGGCCGCACGGCGGCTGTTCATGCCGGCCTCCTTTCTCGCTCACCGGCTTACCGGCGCCTATGTACTCGACCACCACTCGGCCAGCCAGTCCGTCCCCTTCTACGACGCCCGGGCCCAGGACTGGTACCGCCCTTGGGTAGACGCGGTATGGCCGCACGCGGACCTCCCCGAGCTGCGCTGGCCCGGTGACCAGGCCGGCACGGTGACTGCCGAGGCGGCAGCGGCAACCGGGCTCTTGCCGGGCACGCCCGTCCTCACCGGAACCATCGATGCCTGGACCGAGGCCGTCAGCGTCGACGCGACACGACCAGGCGACCTGATGCTCATGTACGGCACGACGATGTTCCTCATCGCCACCGTCGCCAGGCAGCTGCGAGTGCCTGAGCTGTGGAGTACCGTCGGCGCCTTCCCCGGCACCCGCTCTCTCGCCGGTGGCATGGCCACCTCCGGAGCGGTCACCGAGTGGCTGCGCGGCCTGTTCGGCTCACCCGGCCGCGCTGTCCTGCTGGCGGAGGCCGCGGACAGCGGCGTCGGTGCACGCGGTCTCGCGATGCTCCCGTACTTCGCCGGCGAGCGCACCCCGATCGCCGACCCTGACGCTCGCGGGGTGATCGCCGGTCTCACCGTCGAGCACACCCGCGGCGACCTTTACCGGGCCGCGCTGGAGGCCACCGCGCACGGCGTACGCCACAACATTGAGGCAATGGGACACGCAGGCGCTGAAGTCGAGCGGGTAGTCGCCGTCGGCGGAGGCACGCAGGGCAGGTTGTGGACCCAGATCGTCTCCGACGTCACCGGGCTACCCCAGGACATCCCCACCATCACCGTCGGCGCCAGCTATGGGGCCGCCCGGCTTGCCGCCCGACTGGCCGATGAAGCGGCAACCGCGACGTGGAACCCCGTACGCGAGCAGCGCGTACCGGACCCGGCCGCGGGGGCCGCATACGACAGGCTGCACAGCCTGTACCGGGGCCTCTATCCAGCGACACACGACACGGTCCATGCCCTCGCTCGGTTCCAGCGTGAAGCCGAAGGATTTGCGAGCACTGTGTCCGACTACTGAACTTCCTGACGAACCCTCACGCCTCTCGGGTGGCGTTGGGGTGCAGGTGGGTGCGCTGCGCTGTCAGGAGCGGCAGGCTGGCTGCTGGTGCAGCCAGGCCAGGGCGGTTTTGAAGACCGGGTCGTGGGTGGGGCCGCGGTCGAGGTCATCGATGGCGAAGGGCACCGTGACGTCCGGGGGAATGGGGGTGTTGCCGTAGACCCGTCCTGTCCGGTCCGCGCACACACCGCAGTCGCAGGCCAGCGCGAGCGTCGGTAGTCTCACCGACGGCCGCATGGGCCGGGGCACGGATGCATCCGGATAACCCTTCCGTGCCGGGCCAGGTCCCAGGCGCCTGCCCCAAACTGCTGGGCAGCGCCCCTCCGGTTGCTGTCTCCTTCAACGACGCGCCCGATATGACGGCCGGCAGCCACAGCGCCGTCGCACGCTTCTACCGTCGCACCCCAGGACGCACCAGCGGCCACAGAGGGGCCACGAAACCGGCAAGGCTGGCAACGGCCCCGACAACGCTGCTCACTTGGTCGGCAGAACTGACCTTCCCCTCGTAGCTGCTGATCGTGGCATCGCGGCGCAGTACGGGTCCGTCTTCACGGAGATCCGGACTCGAGGGGAACCAGCCCGAGGCCGAGGCCGAGCGGGGTTCCGGCCGGCAGGTCGGGAAAGCCCGCCTGGCCCTGCGGATCGATGATCACGGGCGGAGGATGCCCGGCCCGCGCCATCGTGCACCGCCTTGTGACCGGGTCATAGACGGCATACAGACAGGTGGCGCCGATCGGAACCCGGTCCGGGGCGTCGGCGTCCTCGTCGTTCACCCGCCGGACCGTGTCATCAAGGTGTGCCAGCAGTTCATGGGGAGGCAAATCCATGTCCGCGAGGGTGTGAACGGCGGTGCGCAACCGGCCCATCGCCGCCGCGGCGTTGATGCCGTGTCCGATCACATCGCCGACGACGAGGGCCACCCGGGCGCCGGACAGCTCGATCACATCGAACCAGTCACCCCCCACGCCGTGGTCCATGCCGGCCGGCATGTAGCGCGAGGCCACCTCGATGGCGACGCCACCTCGCACACGGTGGGGCAGCAGGTCGCGCTGGAGCGTGAGGGCCGCGGTGCGTTCGCGAGCGTACTGAAGAGCGTTGTCCAGCCAGAGCGCGGCCCGGGTGACGAGCTCCTCGGCGAGGAGCAGGTCATCCTCCTGGAACGGCGTCTGCTCCTCGGAGCGGCCGAACAGCGCCAGTCCCAGCATGCAGCGCCGCGCACGGATGGGTACGACCATCAATGAGTGGACCCCGCTGTCACGGACCTTCTGGGCCCGCACCGGGTCGTGGTCGATCCAGGGGCCGGTGGTGTCCAGCAACGGTTCCAGGTGAGACCTGCCCGTGCGCAGGGCGGTGGCGAACGGCGAGCTCGGGTGCACATGGACCACCTCTTCGCGCACCCACGGCGACTCCAGAACACCCAGGTCGATGGAGGCCAGACCGGCACGGCGCAACAGAGCGGGGCGGCCCCTCGCCGTGCCGATCCGTGCCGAGGGCTCCAGGCCGAACGGAACCGACTCCACCAGGTCGACGAGGGCGTGATCAGCCAGCAACGGCACGGCAAGGTCGGCCAGTTCCTGCCCGGTCTGCATGACGTCGAGGGTGCGCGGGCAGCGAGTCCTTAAGGCGGCGTCCGAACCGCCGGGCACGAGGAATGCCGTCGTGGCGCTCCATGGCGTCGTTCACCCAGGTGCAGCGCAGCTGCAGGTCACGAACGACGATGCCGATCGGCGCGTGAGCGAGGAGAGACTCGCGCACCGGCCCGTGGGCCGTCCCTGAGGACAGGGACCCGATGTCGGTCACGGACACCAGCCACCGGGTGCTGGCGCCCTGTCCCCACAGCAACGAAACCCGCAAAGTCATCCTGAGCGTGTGACCGTCGCGGTGGCGGACCGCCACGGCCCCGGACCAGCCACCCTGTGCACGGCACTGCTCGGCGTGCGCCGAGGCCCCCAGGACGTCCTCGGAGGGTTGCAGCACCTGCGCGGCGGCCCGGCCCACCATCTCGCGAGCCGAGTACCCGACTAGCTGCTGAGCAGCCTGTGTCCATCCCACCACTGTCCCCTCCGCGACGATCATCGCTATCGCTGCGTCGGGTCCGTTTCGGCGGTTCAGCATGCGCGCGGGCGAGTCCGCTCAGGCGTCGCGCAGGGTGGACAGCCGTAGCCCCTGCTGCGATGATGAATTCATCAGAACTGGTAGTTTTGTTTTTGGTGCATACTGATGCCAGCCTCACGCAGGAGCCGATTCGAACGCCGTCGGGCCGTGACCCGGCAGGCGCTCGTCCGCGCCGCCCGGAAGATCCTGGTCGAGTCCGGCGACACCAGCGCCAGCATCCGGGCCATCGCGGAGCGCGCGGACGTGGGCTTCGGCTCCTTCTACAACCACTTCACCTGCAAGCTGGACCTCTTCGAAGCGGCTGTGGCCGATGCGCTGGAGGAGTACGCCGAAGCCATCGACGAAGGCTTGCGTGGCGTCGACGATCCCGCCGAGCGCTGGGGCGTGCGGCTCAGCGCACGTATGGCCGAGTCACACCCGGAGATCATGCGGATCCTGTGCGACAGCGAGCTCGGCCGCATATGCGCCGGCCACGGCCTGGCTCCGCGCGCGAAGCGCGATGTGGAGCAGGGCATGGCCTCGGGCCGCTTCACGGTGGTCGACCCGGTCATCGCCCTGACCGCGCTGAACGGCAGCCTGCTGGCATTTCTGGAACTGTGGTTCAACCGGCCCGAGGTCGACCGGGTGTCGGCGTACGCGTGAAAGTGCTCAGCTCGGTACACGGCTACGTGCACAGCCAGCTGACGCCGCAGCGCTGGGGCCACCCGATAGCCAGCCAGCTCCGGGACGGGGTCCGCTGTCCAGGGTGGGGCGAAGCCCCATCGCAGCGCGACGCCCGCAGGGCGCCCTTGACGGCGGGCCCTGTCCCGCACCATGACAACGCGGGTGGCCCCAGCGCCCCCACCAGCTTGAAGCCGGGCGAAGGCTGCGCACGTTGATTCGTACTTGGCTGTGCACATTGGGGTGTACGCCGACAGACCGGGATCAGGCCGCAGGCACATTGGCCGTGATGCTTTTGCACATGCTCGGCCTCCCTCCGGATGAGGCCCGCGACCTGACCCGGCGCCCCCTTCCCGCCGCAACCTGGAAAGGAGCCCCATAGCCCAAGGTCCGCCAACACCGACCGCGCACGGTTTTCCTTGGCCCGCGCAGGACGTGAGGGTGTCAGAGGGCGTTTTAAGAGAAGGCGCACCACTTTGATCCATTGTGCCCGCCCGCGAAAGCCGTCATTTCGGGCGCCAAGGAGCGCAGAAAGTCGGCCTTCTGTGATCCCGAGCGCCGCCCGCGGCGGCGTAGGGCGATACCTGCAGGTCGGCGAGGTGTGCAGCCAGGGCACCAATCGCTCTAAATGCGAGCGAAAGCTCTTGAAACACCCTCTCGGTAGTTCCTGCCGTGGTGTGCCGCCCCGCGTCCCTACAAGTGGATGGGCAGGTGACGCGGTCCGCGGAGCATGGCGTTCTGCCGGTAGGGGGGCGGGTCCTGGACGAGGCGGGCCGTGCCGAGGCGCGGGATCAGCGCGCCGAGGGCGGCCTCGGCCTCGATGCGGGCGAGCGGCGCGCCGTAGCAGAGGTGGATGCCGCTGCCGAAGCCGAAGTGCTGGTTGTCCGGGCGGGTGGGGTCGAACCGGTCGGGCTCGTGGAACGGCTTGGGGTCGCGGCTGCCTGAGGCCAGCGCCAGTACGACGGACGTGCCCTTGGGGATCGTGGTGCCGGCGACGTCGATATCGGCGAGAGGGATCCTTTCGCGCATGTGGACCGGGGGTTCGTAGCGCAGTAGTTCTTCCACCGCTTGCGGCAGCAGGCGGGGTTCGCGGCGCAACCGGTCCAACTGGTCGGGCTGACGCAGCAGGGTGAGGACGCCGTTGGTGATCAGGTTGACCGTGGTCTCGTGTCCGGCGATGAACAACAGGATGGCGGTTTCCGCCAGTTCCTCGACGGTGAGCCGCAGGGCGAGGTCCGGTTCGTTGATGAAGTCGGAGAGCATGTCGCCGGTGGGCCGGTCGCGGCGCTGTTCGGCGAGGTTGACCAGGTACCGGCCCATCTCCTGCCGGGCCTGCATGGCCGCCTTGTTCCGTTCGGTGGTGTCTTCCCCGGGCCCGATGTCGGCGGACGCGACGATCGCGTCGGTCCATCTTTGGAACAGCGACTCGTCCTCACGCGGGACACCCATCAGCCGGCAGATGACGGTGATGGGCAGGGGGTAGGCGAAGTCGTCGACGACGTCGATCTGCTCGCGGTCCCGGAGCGCCTCGATCAGTTCCCCGGTGATGTGGGCGATCTCGCCGCGCATGGCATCAACCCGGCCCGGGCTGTGCGGCGGGCCGAACGGCCGCATGGCCAGGGTGCGCAGCCTGTGGTGCTCGGGGTCGTCGAGCCGCAGGAACGGCGGCTTCGGCGTCTCCTCGGACAGCGACGGGGTGGTGCGGGTGCGTGGATCGGCGCTCATGCGCGGGTCGTGGAGCAGGGCGGAGATCTCGTGGTAGGTGCCGATCAGATAGCCGCCGTCTGCCTGCCGCACCACGGGACCGGCCTCGCGGAGTTCCGCATACAGCGGGTAGGGGTTGGGACGGCTGGTGTAGTCGGTGATCCGTGCCAGCAAGGTGTCGGAGTCCATGGTGGCTCCTCGTGGTCGGGCGGGAGGTGGGTCAGCCGGTGGGCTGCACCACCGTCAGCCGCCGATCGGGCAGGTAACCGGTGAGCGCCACGGTGGGGCCGTGGGACAGCCCCTTCGGGTCCGGCACGTCGGACGGGATCGCGATGTCCGCCGCGATTGCGCGGTCCGCCGCGCCGGGCGGGGGCGGGAACGGAGCGGCCGCCTCGATCAGGTGCCGGTAGTAGTCGAGCGACTTGGCCATGTCGACGGTGACCGCGGCGGTGACCCGCCCCTGGTAGCCGTAGACCATCGCCAGACGGCGCGCCTCCAGGGAACCCTGGGCGATGACCACATGGTCGGAGAACGTGGGCACGCCCACCGACTTGATGTTGAGCCCGAACTGTGTCGACCAGAAGGTCGGGAGGGTCAGGTGCGGGCGCCTCAGGGGCCCGGGGCTGACCATGTTGTGGGCCGCCACCTCGGCCTGCGCGACCGCGTTGCCCCAGTGCTCCAGGGAGAGCATCTGGTAACCGAACAGCGGGTGGGGGAAGCGGGAGACGTCGCCGGCCACGAAGACGTCGTCGGTGACGATCCCGTACATGTTGAAGGCCCGGCACCCGGCGTCGCAGGCGATTCCGCGCGGGCCCGCCGCCAGCCCGGACTCCGCGAGCCACTCCACGTTGCGGACCGCTCCCAGCGCCACGACGCACACGTCCGCGTCGATACGGCCGCCGTCGGACAGGTCCGCGCCGGTGAACCGGCCGTTCCCGTCACCGCGCAGGGCGGTGACCGTCACCCCGCAGCGCAGATCCACGCCGTGATTGCGCTGCATGACGGCCGCGAGCTTCGACAGCGTCCCGCCGAGCGCGCCCACCAGGGGTGCGGGGCCGCGTTCGGCGACCGTGACCTCCAGCCCCCGTTCCCGGCAGGCCGAGGCGATCTCCGATCCGGTGAAGCCGCCACCGATCACCAGCACCCGCTCCGGCCCGGCGGCCAGTCGCTTGGCGAGCCCGCCGGCGTCGTCGCGGGTGCGCAGGGTGAACACCCCGTCCAGCGCGGCCTCCTCCGGGTTGGGCCAGGGCCGCGCCCGGGTCCCGGTGGTGATCAGCAGCCGATCGAACGGCAACGACTCGCCGTCGTCCAGCACCACCCGTTTCCCGAGCGGGTCCACACCCGTGGCACGTACGCCCAGCCGCCAGTCGGCATCCGGATCCCGCCGCATCGGCAGCCCCGTGGTGTCCGCCGGCGCCTGGCCGAGGAGCACCTGCTTGGACAGCGGCGGCCGGTCATAGGGCGGATAGGGCTCGTCCCCGACCACGGTCAGTGAGCCGGTGAAGCCCTCCTCCCGTAGCGCCTCCGCGCCCCGCAACCCGGCCAGCGACGCGCCGACGATGACGATACGGCCGTCCTTGAGGTCGTCACCGGGCACCGGCGCTCACCTCCTCACCGAGGAGGATGGCCTGGACCGGGCATGCCGCCGCGGCCTGGCGCACGCGCTCAACCTGGTCATCGGGGACGGCCGTGGCGTACAGCAGTCCCTCCTCCCCATGCAGCTGGAAAACCGCGGGCGCGAGGAACACGCACTGCGCGTAGCCCTGGCAGCGGGTGAGGTCGACAACGGTCCGCATGCTCACCACTTCCTCCGTCGTCACCCCCCACATCCAGCATGGGGGCAGAACCGCAGGCTCGCACGGCCACGCGGGGGACGGCGGGCTGGCCCCGTGCCGGCCGCAGGTCAGCCGAGGGCGCGGTCAAGGTTGAAGGCAGCGCTGATCAGGGCGAGATGGGTGAAAGCCTGCGGAAAATTACCCAATTGCTGTCCGGTGTGGCTGATCTCCTCGGCGAACAGGCCAAGGTGGTTGGCGTAGGTGAGCATCTTCTCGAAGGCCAGGCGCGCTTCATCCAGTCGACCGGCGCGGGTAAGGGCCTCGACATACCAGAACGAGCAGATGGAAAAGGTGCCTTCGTCGCCTTCCAGGCCGTCGGGGCTCGCCTTGGGGTCGTAGCGCCAGACCAGGGAGTCGGAGACGAGTTCATTGCCGAGGGCATCCAGTGTGGACAGCCACAGGAGGTCGTTGGAAGCGATGAAATTGGTCAGCGGCAACATCAGCGCCGCGGCGTCCAGCACGTCGCCGCCCTCGTACTGGGCGAACGCCTGCCGGGCGGGCGACCAGCCCTGGTCCAGAATCCGCCAGTAGATCGTGTCCCGAACCGGGCCCCAGCGGATGAGCTCGGCGGGCAGGCCGCGGTGCCAGGCGATGCGCATGGCGCGGTCGATGGCCACCCAGCACATGAGACGGGAGTAGAGGAACCTCTTGCGGCCGCCGCGGGTCTCCCACACGCCCTCGTCCGGCTGGTCCCAGTGCTCGCAGACCCAGTTCACCAGGTCACACACCGCGCGCCATTGGCCGCTGGTCAGGGGCTGACACCACTTGTCGTACAGGTACACGGAGTCGAGCAGGGCGCCGTAGATGTCAAGCTGCAGCTGGGTGACGGCGTCGTTGCCGACCCGCACAGGCGCCGAACCCCGGTAGCCCTCCAGGTGGAGGAGCTCGCGTTCTGCGTTTTCTTGACTTCTTCCCGATCGCAGGGGCATCAGACCGGCCCGACAGGGTCAGCGCGGCGCTTCTTCCGCCGTCCGACTGGGCAGCCGGCTGACCGGCACGCAATCCCAGGGCGCGCGTCCGCCCCCCTGCGTGGGCACGCACGGAGGCGCTGGAAAGGCCTGGACTCTGCCGCACACATCTGCCGCCGCAAGCCGAGATGAACGGAGCCCGCGGAGCCGTGCTTTTCCGTCACGCCTCCTCGCGCAGCCCCTGGGTTCGCACCAATGCGATCGGCCGGTGGGCACCGCGAGGCGAGGGACGCCGGACAGCCGTGGGCGCCGGTGCTCCCTCAAGCACCGGCGCCCACACACCCCTGCCCGAGGTGGCTTCTGCATGTTTTCTCAGCAGTCGTCAGGGGACGAGGATGAGGCGGATCGGGTCGCCGATCTTGTTCTCCAGCCGGTTGACGGCGCCAGCGGCGTCGGCGAGCGGGATGTGGTCGGTGATGGAGGGGGCCAGGTCGAGACGGCCGGCTGCCGTCAGCCGCACCAGCTCGCTTACGGACTCCGGGAAGCCGCCGTAGTGGCCGCGCACCTGCTTGCTCAGGTAGTTGAAGGTCAGGCCCTCGCTGATGGTGAGCGGGTGCGGCGTGATGCCCACCAGGATCAGGGAGCCGTTCAGGCCGAGCACGGAGGCGGCCTGTTCGCGGACGGCGGGCACGCCGGCGCAGTCGAAGGCGAAGTCCAGGCCCCGTCCGTCGGTGGCCGCGCGTACCTGGTCGGCGAAGTCGGGGGCTGCCGGGTCCACCGCCAGGTCCGCGCCGAAAGCCAGGGCGCGCTCGCGGGCGCTGGCCAGCGGGTCGACAGCGATGATCGGTGCGGCGCCGACCAGGCGGGCGAGGCGCACGTTGTGCGCGCCCACTCCGCCCACGCCCCAGACGCCGACGGACTGGGCGGGACGGACGCCTGCGGTGGCGACGACGGCGGCGTAGGGGGTGGATACCGCGTCGGGGATGATCGCGGCCTGGTCGAAGGGGAGGCTGTCGGGGATCGGGATGAGGGTGTCCTCGCGGGCGACGGTGTATTGGGCCCAGCCGCCGTCGTAGTCGATGCCGGCGGTGAGCATCTGGGTGCAGGGGCGGCGGCGCACACAGCCGGAGCACCGGCCGCAGGTCTTGCCGGCCTCCAGGGTGACGCGGGTGCCGACGGTCAGGCCACGCTTGAGGTCGGGGCCAAGAGTGTGGATCACACCGGAGACCTCGTGGCCGACGGTGACCGCATCAGAGGTGGCGAACAGCGGGACGAGGGAGCCGTCGATCAAGTGGACGTCCGACAGGCAGACACCGGCGGCCTTGACCTCGACGAGTACCTCGCCCGGACCGGGCACGGGGACGGGGACCTCCTCCACGACGAACTTCTTGCTGTCCAGGTGGAAGCGTCCGGCGAGCATGGTGTCCATGAGGATCTGCTTTCTGTGAGCGGCACGGACCGGCGGTTCGGGCCGGTGGGCGCCGGGTGGTTCTGCACGGGTGCATGGGAGCCGGGAGGCGTACGGCCGGGGAGGGGCGCCGCACGCCTCTCGGGGTGCGGTGGGTCAGGCGAAGACGTCCTGCTGGTAGCGCTGGTCGGCCTCGAGCTGGGCGAGCCACTGCTGGGCGGCCTCGTCGTCGCCGCCGGTGTGCTCGCGGTAGATCGCGGTGAGCGCCTCGCGCACGGCGGGTGCCATGCGGCGGCCGTCGCCGCAGACGTAGACGTACGCGCCGTCCTGAAGCGCCTGCCACACCGTCTCGGAGGCCCCTGCGAGGGCGTTCTGCACGAACCGGGCCGGGTGGCCGGTCACCGCGGAGAAAGCGGTGTGGACCCGGGCGATGCCGGACAGCTCCCACATCTCCATCTCGTCCCGGTAGAAGTAGTCGTGCTCCGGGTGCCGGCAGCCGACGAATACCTGCGACAGGCCCACCTGCATGCCGTTCTCGTGCTGCCGGGCGCGCTCCTCCAAAATGCCGCGCAGCGGTGCGATGCCGGTGCCGGGGCCGATGAGGATCAGCGGCGTGGTGGGGTCGGCGGGCGGGGCGAAGGTCGGGGAGGGAACGCGTACGTAGCCGTAGACGACGTCTCCGGGCTGAAGGCGTGAGATGTAGGCGGAGCAGGTGCCGCGGTACTGGCCGTCGCCGGACAGGGCGGGTCCTTCCAGCAGGCCGACGGTCAGGCGCACGTGGCGCGGGTTGGCCAGTGGGGAGGAGGAGATGGAGTAGAAGCGGGGTCGGATCGGGCTCATCATCTCCAGGAAGACGGCGAGCGGCAGTTCGATGGCGGGGAAGCGCTCCAGGAGGCCCAGCACGGAGATGCGCTTGTTGAGGATCTCCTTGTGGTAGCGCTCCTGGGCCTCTTCGGTGTCGGCCGTGTACGCCTCCAGCTGGGGACGGGTCCACGGGCACGAGGTGTGTTCGGCCAGGGTCTGGATCTGGGAGCGGGTGGCGATGTCCTGCAGTTCCAGGAACTCGGTGAGCAGCAGTCCGGCGGTGACGGGCGTGCCGACCGGAAGGTGGGTACGGCCGCCTGCGGGCTGGTCGAGCCGGAGCACCTGGTCGCGGTCGACGCCGAGCCGCGCGAGGGTGCGGTCGACCAGCGTGGGCTCGTTCTTGGCGAAGACGGCCAGGTGGTTGCCGGTGTCGTAGGTGGCACCCTCCGGGAGCTCGATCGTGATGGACTTCGCGGACGGGCGCGGCGGCTCGATGCTGAAGTCCCACAGCCCGGTCGCATCGGCCACGAGTTCCTCGTTGGCCACCACCGTCAGCGGGTAGGCCTGCTCGGAAACGATCGCGGGGCGAACGTCCGCCTCGGTCAGCAGCTGCACCCGGTAGCGCGGTCCGCTCGCCTCGGAGGTGTCGGCGGCGTACTCCTCGGCCAGGGTGGCCCACAGGTTGCCCATCCAGCGCGAGGCCATGCCGTCGAAGTCACCGGCGGCATCGGCGATGCCGCGCTCGATGACCGGGGTGGCCCCGGCGGCCAGCAGGGCCGCCTCGATCCGCTTGGGGAACGCCTGGTAGGTCGCCACCCACTGGGTGTTACCGGCGCCCAGTAGCGCGAACCGCACGTTCGACAGCGATCCCGCGGGCAGTCCGGCGGCGATCAGGTCGTCGAAACGCTGAGCGTTGTCCGGTGCCTTGCCGTTGTAACTCGCGCCGACGACCACGAGCAGGCCCTCGTCGGGCAGGTTGTCGCCCAGCTCGTCCATGCTCATCAGGGCGGTGTCGAAACCGGAGCGCTCGCTGCGGTCAGCGATGGTGCGCGCCAGATCCTCGCACGAGCCGAGGCTGGAGCCATAAGCGACGGTCAGGTTGACGCCGACACCGCTGACCGCAGCCTGCTGCTGCGCGTCGTCCGTCTGCCGGTCCGCGACGCTGAAGACGGTCCGCTCGTGCTCCTGCCGGCGACGGACCACCAGCTCGAAGTCGCCGGGCTTGCGCGTCAGCGCCTCCCGCACGTCCATCCGGTAGTCGCTGGGGTCGGAGTACTTGAACTTCTGCAGCACCAGCGCCAGCGCCAGACGGGCCTCGGTCAGCGCGAACTGCCGGCCGATGCAGGCGCGCACACCATTGCCGAACGGCTTGTAGGCGTGCGGGTGCTGCTCGGCGCGGTACTCCGGCAGCCACCGGTCGATGTCGAACTCGTGCGGCCGCTCCCACGCCTTGGGTTGGGTGTGCAGCGGGCCCATCAGAATGTTGGCCCGCGTTCCCTTCTTCAGCTTGTAGCGGCCGCCGATGACGGTGTCCTCGATCGGCGCCTTGGCGATCAGCGGGATGGGAGCCCACAGGCGCAGGGTCTCCTCCAGGATCCGCGGGATGACGTCCAGCTGCATGATCGTGTCGTAATCCGGGACGGTGTCGCCGGGCAGCAACCGGTCCACCTCGGCATAGGCCTGGGCCAGGACGTGCGGGTTGCGCATCAGCGAGTAGGTGGCGAACGACAGCAGGCCACTGGTGGTCTCGTGACCGGCGATCAGGAACGTCACCACCTGGTCGCGGACGTTGTCGTCGTCCAGCGGCTTGCCGGTCGCCGGGTCGACGGCCTCCAGCATCAGACCCAGCAGGTCCTGCTCACCGCTGCCCTTCCCCTGGAGGCGCTCCTTGATCACACTGTCGACCAGGTCCCGCATCAGCTGGATGTTCTCGCGGTACTTCTTGTCGTCGGCCTTGCGGAACTTGGTCATCATCGGCAGCTCCTGCGAGCGCCGCATCGACTCCACCAGCGCGCCCAGAAGCGCGTTGAGGAAGGGGTGCAGCTCCTCCTTGTCGAAGGACTGGAAGCGGTAGCCGAAGCCGGACAAGGCGATGGTGTCCAGGGTGAGCCGGGTGTAGTCGTCGGTGATGTTGACCGGCTGCCCCTCCCTGCGCTCCCACTTGCCCACCAGGTTCTGGGCGATCTCCAGCATTTGCCCGAAGTAGTTCTTCATGGCGCGCTGGCTGAAGGCCGGCATGAGGATGCGGTGCGCCATGCCCCATTCCTCTTCGTGCTGGTGGGCCGTGAACAGGCCCGCGCCGGTGAAGTCCCGGACATGGTTCAGCGGCGTCTTCTCGATCTGCTTGAAGAACCGCGTCTCGTCGCAGACCTCGGCCACCAGGTCCGGGTCGTAGACGAAGACCTGCTCGATGCCGGCGATGTCCATGCCATAGATGCCCTCGGGGAACTGCTTGGACAGCTCACCGAAGTAGGCGACCGGGTTGGTGTCGGGGATCTGCGGCGTGTGGCCGAGCAGAGGGATCCCCCGCGGGGACCGGATGGGACGCAGATCGGTCACGGGTTGCGTGGCCATGGCTTGCTCCTTTGTGCGGAGAAGGGGGAGGGGCAAGGGCACTGTGCGATGCGGGGAAGGCCGCCGACCGGCCGCGAACCCCGGTTTCCATACGCCGTATGGAACTGCTTTCAGTGTTACCATACGATGTATGGAAACTCCAAAGAAGGCTCCCCGGGGCACGAGGAAGAGGGACGTACCACTCACCAAGGACGGCATTTACGCCATGGCGCTGCGCCTCATCGACGCCGACGGCGTCGAGGTGCTGACCATGCGCAAGCTCGCGGCCGCGCTGGATGCGAACCCGATGTCGCTGTACCACCACGTGCCGAACAAGGACGCCGTGCTGCGCGGCGTCGCCGAGCGCGTCGGCTCACAGTTCCGCACACCGGAGCAGGAGGACGCCCCCTGGCAGGAGCGCCTGCGCCAACTGGCCCTCGACTTCCGCGCCTTGGCGCACCGTCACCCCAAACTGATGCAGTACTCCTTCGCGCGCACCGACTACATCCAGCCCGAGGACCCCTTCTGGCGTGGACTTACCGACACGCTGGCCGCCGCCAGGCTGCCGGCCCCAGAGATCCCGCGCGTCGCTGCAACCCTGTGCGCTGTCTTCACGGGTCTGCTGCTCAGCGAACTGACCGGAGCGCTCCAGCGGTGGACCACTCTCCCGCCGGCACCGGTCGGCCCCGATGGCGAAGAGGCGCCCGCACCCTCGACAGACGAGATCGACACGATGTTCAGCTGTGCGCTGGACACCGCGATCGTAGGCGTGGAAAACCACCCCGCACGGGCCTGCGAGGGGGGCGTGACGGGAAGGCGCGGACGCCGCTGACGCGCGACTTTTCCGCCGCCTCGGCACCACAGCAGAGGCGGCGGTGCCGCGACCGTACGTCGCGACGCCAAGTGCTTGTTCAGGGACCTTCCCAGGCTCGACCGCCCTGCGTCCGAGGGCCAGAACCGTTCCTAGAGACTGAGCGGGAGTGAGTCCTGTTGCCAGAGCCCATGCTCAGCCGAACACCCCGAACGGTCTTGGGTGTTCTGGTCCACCGCGTTCGCTCCGCGTCCGGCGCGCACGGATCGTGTCCGTGGTCCGGGGATGCGGGGGCGGTTTCCCTCGCTTTCTCGGTCGCCGGGTCGGGCCTGGGCGGTCCGATGCCCGTGCACATCGCTCTGGTGTGCACGGGGCGGTGTCGTCCGTCGCCTGATCCGGTGTCCGAGGGCGCGCCTGCCGATGGCCACCGAGGCGGCGGCGTGTCGGCTGGTCTTGTGGGTTTTGCTGGTGAGGGGGGCTGCTCGAGCACCTCAAGACCCTCGCCCTCCACTCCGACCTAGGCCGCGGCGACCGCCTCATGTGGTACACCACCACCCACTGGATGATGTGGAACCTGGTCGTCTCCACCCTGCTGGCCGGTGCCGCCACCTGCACCTACGACGGCAGCCCCGCGCCGCATGCGCGCCCGGACATCCTGTGGGAGCTGGCGGCCCGCCACAAGGTCACCGTCTTCGGCACCAGCCCCCAGTACCTGCTGGCCATGGCCAAGCTCGGCATCGAACCCTCCGAGCACGACCTGGCGGCCATCCGCGTCATCGGCTGCACCGGCTCCGCCCTGCCCGCCTCCGCCTACCCCTGGGTCCGTGACCACGTGGGGCCCCGCATCCAGCTGGCCTCCACCAGCGGCGGCACCGACGTCGTCTCCGGCTTCGCCGGCAGCGCCCCCACCAGCCCCGTGTGGGCGGGGGAGCTGTCCGCCCCCAACCTGGGCGTGGCACTGGCCGCTTACAACGCCACAGGCACCCCGGTCCGCGACCGGGTCGGCGAACTGGTCGTCACCCGGCCCATGCCGTCGATGCCGCTGTACTTCTGGAACGACCCTGACGGCAGCCGCCACCGCGACGCCTACTTCACCACCTACCCGGGCGTGTGGCGGCACGGCGACTGGATCACCCTCACCTCCCACGGCTCGGTGATCGTCCACGGCCGCTCCGACGCCACCCTCAACCGCAACGGCGTACGCCTGGGCAGTGCCGACATCCACGACATCGTCGAACGTTTCCCTGAGATCACCGAGGCCCTCGTCATCGGCGCGGAGGAACCCGACGGCGGCTACTGGATGCCCCTGTTCGTCGTCCCCGCGCCCGGCGTCACCCTGGACGACGCACTGCGCGACCGGATCCGCGACGCGATCCGCGCCGGCGCCTCACCACGCCATGTCCCCGACGAGATCCTCGCCGTGCCGGCCATCCCGCACACGAAGACCGGCAAGAAACTCGAGGTCCCTGTCAAACGCATCCTCCAAGGCGACCCGGTCGAGCAAATCCTCAACCCCGCCGCCGTCGACAACCCCGACCTGGTGGCCTGCTTCGCCCGCCTGGGCGCCGAACGCCGCCGGCAGCGCGGCCTCATGGCGACCGCGGACCACGACACCGGGAGCAGCCGATGACGCCTTAACATGCCGCGCCGGCGACCAGCAGGGCCGACCCCCAAGGCCGCAGCAGCGCGCTTCCTCCGGTGAGCACGCACCCGCATCCACCCGCCCCCACACCGGTAAGGCCCTCGCGTGAACCTCCCCACCATCCTGCTCTGCCTCATCGCTTTGATCTTCGCCCTGCTGGGCATGGCCAAGATGCTGGCCCTGGGCCCCATGCCCAAGATGGCCGCGCACGTCGGCTTCAGCACCACGGGCTACCGCGTCATCGGATCCCTGGAACTGGCAGGCGCCGTCGGCGTGACCCTCGGCCCCGATCAGGGCGCCGATCCCGGCCTTCAGCGAGACCTTGCGGACGAAGGTGATGACCACGATCGCGGTCAGGCCGACCTGCAGGCCCTTGTCGCCCCAGGTCCCCAGCGTCGACAGCCAGGAGTTGCCGAGGTCGGCGAGCTTCCCGGCCAGCTGCACGTTGGAGGTCACTTGGCCGCACCCCCAACCGCCGTGGCCGTGCTGCTGCTGGTGGGTGCGGGCTTGGCCGTCGCCGTGGCGGTCTTCGCCGGCGCTCCGGCCTGGAGCGCGGTGACTTCCCACCGGCCCGAGCGGGCGGTCATCGTCAGGATGTAGACCAGCGGCCACCGGTCGTCTGCGGTGTCCGTGGCGGTGACATGGGCCTGGACCCGCACCGTCGTGCCGTCGCCCGGCACCGCACCGCCGGCGACATGGAGTCGGCGGCGGCCTGGTCCACCGTCACCGACGTGTAGCCGGACCCGCTCACCGCGGACAGTTCGGTGCCGGGGGAGAGGTAGCGGTCGACCTCGCCGACTCCGGTGAGGTACGCGTCGAAGAACTCGCCCAGCGACGACACCAGCGCGCCAGCAGTGGGCAGCGGATTCGTCAGCGGCGAAGCGGCCGCCGTGGACGCGGGTACGCGTCCGGCCCTTCACTGCTGTTCGCGGGAGGGCGCGCCCCCGCTGTCGCTATGCGGCGTCGTCCTCGTCGACCATGTACCAGGTCCATTCCCAACCGCCGATGTAGTACCGGCCGTCCGGGCTCCGGGGCACGGAATAGGTTGACGGCAATCGGCCCGGACCGGCTCCAACCCATCAACCCAAGGAGCACACGTGGACACCACGAACACCGACCGGGCCCACTGGGGAGCGGCCGCCCTGAACACATTCGCCCGCAACGCGAAAGAGTCCCCGCCGATCACCGCCGAAGGCGCCGCCAGCCTCGCCCGCCCCGCCGCCGAGCAGCACGCGCAGCCCGCAATCCTCTGAGCGAGCAGGCCGAGACCGACATCATCGAAGCCCGCTGCATGATCGCCGATGTAGTGACCGACGTCCTGCACCACATGGACGGAGCCGAGCCCGCCCACATGCTCATCGGCGCGGCTTATCAGGTGTACCAGCCGGTCCGCCGGCTCCTAGCGAACCGGGCCTACGAACTGGCGGCACAGCACCACGTTCTCGTGCCGCAGAACGAGCAGTTCGGCGTCCTTCGCGAGTCCGTGGCGCACCAGCACTCCGGGGAGGGACAGAAGCCTCCGGGCCACCTTGTACAGCAGCGACACGATCACCCGGACATGGTGCCGGCCGAGGACGCATTGCTGCTCCTACCTGCAGCGACGACTATCCGAGCCCGATAGGACTCTGTCGCCCGATTCGCAGGGGCAGCCGAGTCGATCGCCATCACCTGTGCGTTCGCTGCGGCGGTCGGCCGGTTTCTGCAGGCCGGCCGAATCGGGCGACAGAGTCCCACAGGCGCCTTTCGCTCACTATCTGAAATTCCTGTCCTTGTGACTCCCGCGCGGAACCTGTTACCTGTCACTACTTGGACAAAACGGATATTTTGGGGTGTCGAGAGCAGGTGGGAATAGCGGACGGGGACATGAGTCAGGCCCGAGACCATCGGCGCGACCGCTGGTCGATGAGGCAATTCACCAAGCGATGGGCCGACCCTGGGGCGCCGGCCCGGCCGGATGACCACCTAGGGCCGGCCCCGACCTCGGAGGCGGCGCCGCCGGACCAGCCACGCGGCGCCGCGCATTTCACCGCCGGTATGCCCCTACTGATACTCTTCGCCGCTTTGCCCCTCTCCCTCCTCACAGTAGCCAGGATGACCTGGTTGCCGATGCTCGCCGTTGGGCCTGCGCTGGCTGCGGCCACCTGCAAGCCCTGGGGAGTCCTCCGTGTCGGCTTCTTCGCCGTGGCACTGGCCATCGCGCTCGGCGTTCGTCACGCTACGTCGGGCCGTGAGCAAGCGATCTTTCTGTCCGCACTGATTGCCGTGACCCTGGCGAGCCACCGGGCCAGCGTGCTTCGCGGGCGTCGCGAACGGGTACTGGCGGCTGTCCGCTCGGTTGCTGAGGCTGCCCAGCACGCACTCCTCAAGCCCGTGCCCGCGACTGTCGGCCCGTTCCAGGTGGCTGTCCGCTACAGCGCCGCTGCGGCGGAGGCCCGAATCGGCGGGGACCTCTACGCGCTGGTGCCCACCCCTTACGGGGTCAGGTTGATCGTCGGCGACGTGCGCGGCAAGGGACTGCCGGCGGTGAGCACCGCTGCTCTTGTGCTCGGTGTCTTCAGCGAGGCCGCCTACGACGAGCCGGACCTCCTTGATGTCGTCGGCAGGATCGAGCGGAGCCTGGCGCGCACCCTTGGTCCCGACGACTTCGTCACCGCCGTGGTCGTCGGGTACCCCCGGGCTGGGCGCATGGAGGTGGTCAACTGCGGACACGCCCCTCCGCTGCTGGTTCGCAAATCCGACGTCATATCTGTAGAGCGGACTTTTCCGGCTCCGCCTCTCGGGCTGAGTGCCCTCACCGATGAGACCCCGAGCCTCCAGGTGCTGCCTTTCGCCGACGGGGACCAGTTGCTTCTCTACACCGACGGGGTCACCGAGGCCCGCAACCAACATCGTGAGTTCTACCCGCTCATTGAGCGGGTAGCGCGGCACCTGTCCGACGAGCCGTCCCGTACCCTCGCCGCGCTCCACGACGAACTGCTGGCGTACGTGGGTGGCCGGCTCCACGACGACGCGGCGCTGCTACTGCTCCGCAAACCGGCCGGCTCGACATCTGCCGCTGAGTGCCATCCTCCGGTCGGCGGGCAGGCCCTTTCAAGCCGAAGCACACAGAGGAACCCGTGGAAGACATCCGGACGTACGCCGCAGCCGAGCCGGTGCGAATCGCGGGACGCGCAGTAAGTGCGCGTTGCTCTTATTTACCCCGTTTTCCACTAATTTGTTTCGATCACACCCACTGGCCGCCTGCGGATCCATGATCCACTTATGCATCCCTCCGGGGCCGGTACCGAGTGGATCCACCTGTACCAATTGCACTGGCGTGATGCGGGCACCCCGGTCGAGGAGATCCTCGCCACCTTGGACGACCTGGTCCACGAGGGCAAGGTCCGCTACGTCGGCTGTTGCAACCTGACCGGCTGGCAGGTCGCCGAGGCAGTGCACACCGCGCGCGAGCAGGGCCTCACCTCGTACGTGTCGGCGCAGAACCACTACAGCCTGCTGACCCGCAAGGCCGAGGAGAGGTGATCCCCGCAGCCGAGCACCTGCGCCTTTCTCGCGGGCCGTGTGCCGCCCTCCGGGCTCTCGTGGTGGTACTGCCACCGGGGATGTGCAGCACGATCACGCGCGGCTCTCCCTCGCCGTCCGTACCGCCCTCAATGACGTGGATCGTGTCGACTGCGTCGTGTCCGTACGTGGCGGCGTCGGCCTGGGTGTCGGCGGCCAGCTGCCGCACGGTCTCCAGCGTGAACCGCGGTGATACCCAACCGTTCCAACGGTTGGCCGGGTCCAACCGGGCGTCATAGATCTGGTCCCGTTGATCGAAACGCGGGTGTCCTTCACGGTGCCTCCTCGGTCGCGGGTGTGGTCTGGGGGTGCCGGCCGGGGGGCCAACCCCTTCCGGCGGGTCTCTCGGGCGCGGCGGTGTCTGCGTCGCGCGGTGGGCATGGGGCCGGTCGGACGATCCGGGGAAGAGGGCGGGGGCCGGTCGTGCGGCCCCCGCCCTCGGGGCGCTGTTACTCCTGCTGCGCGCTTTCCTGGGGCACGGCGGCATCCCCCGGGCCTGCGCCTCGTCCGGGGCCTCCTCGGCCTCCTGGGCGGCCTCCTGAGCCTCCGGGCTGGCTTCGTAGGTGACGATCGACTCCACTTGTAGGTCAGTTCTGACTCCACTTGGAGCTCTGGGGAGCCCGTTGTGTAGGTGAGAAGTGACTCCATCCGGGACGCTGAGCGGCGGTCAGTGATCGCTGGAGAAGATCTCCTGGACCTTGCGGGCGGCGTAGTAGACGAGGGCGATCCGCGATGACGCGCGGGGGAGCCCTCCCCCGGGCGGGTCCGTGCGTTTGTGACGTAGGTTCTCCCCATGACGAACCTCCACCTTGCCGATGGCCGGACGCTGGAATACCTGGTGGCCGGTCCCGCAGACGGGACACCCCTGGTTCTGCACAACGGCACGCCGTCCGCGGCTGTGTTGTTCGGGCCGATGGTCGCGACCGCCGCGCGGCACGGTCTGCGGGTCGTGGTCCACAGCCGGCCCGGATACGCCGGTTCGTCGCCGCAGCCCGGCCGTACGGTCGCCGCGGTGGCCGCCGACGTCGCCGCCATCCTGGACGAGTTGGGCGTCGACCGGTTCCTGACCGTCGGCTGGTCCGGCGGCGGCCCGCATGCCCTGGCCTGCGCAGCGCTGCTGCCCGGCCGGTGCCTCGCCGCCGCCACTGTGGCCGGCGTCGCCCCGCACGGCGTTGAGGGCCTCGACTGGCTGGGCGGCATGGGCGCGGAGAACATCGAGGAGTTCGGGGCGGCTGCGGCCGGAGAGGGGCCGCTGACCGCCTTCCTGAGCGCTCAGGTCCCCGGCCTGGCCGAGGTTCAAGCCGGCCAGATCGCGGCCGTGTTGGGCGATCTGGTGTCCGACGTGGACCGCAAGGCGCTCACCGACGAGTTCGCCGATTACACGGCGGCGACGTTCCGGGCGGCTGTGTCCAGCGGCATCGCCGGCTGGCGCGACGACGACCTGGCCTTCGTCGGCGACTGGGGCTTCGATCTCGGCGCCGTCGAGACTCCGGTCTCGGTCTGGCAAGGCGCCGAGGACCGGATGGTGCCCTACGCCCACGGCCGCTGGCTGGCGGCCCGGTTGACCGGTGCCACCGTGCACCTCGAGCCGACCGAGGGTCACCTGTCGCTGGTGCTCAACGCGTTTGACGACATCGTGACCGAGCTGACCGGGCACCTGACCTGACGCGTTCCCGGCGCCGGCGTGCGGGGTCGCGTCAGGCACCGGGCTGTGTCCGGGACCGGCGGTGCAGGACCGCGGCCAGGTCGGCGGCCGGCACGCCAGATCTGGGGCGGCCGGATCGCCGGTCACAAACAATCCGTCGATCTTGCGCTGGTGGATCGGGAACGAACGCAGCGACGCAAGCGACACGTAGCCGGTGCCGCATCGTCGAGAGCCACCCGGACGCCGCTCGCGGTCACCCGCAGCCGCGCGAGCTCCTCGCTCTCGCCAGCCTGCCCGACCCCGCCCGCCCTTCGGGCCCGGGACACCCAGCTGGCCAAGGTGGTCTCGTTGATCCCCAAGTCCTTCGCGACCTGCGCGATCGGCTTGCCGGTCTCCGCGACGATCCGCACAGCCCCCTCACGGAACTCCGCGTCGAACTTCCGCCTCTTCTCCGCCATGACTCCCAACTTCCCCTGCAGCCACGGTCTCTACGCTACGAGGGGAAGGTCACATCGGCATCGTGAGAACGGTGAGCGGCTCCACCTTCACCACCGTCGAAGGCAACACCGGCAACCCCATCGGCGGGAAGGACGGCGTCTACGTCAAGAACCGCGGTACGAACATGGGGTACGACGTGGTCTTCATCCGGGTCCGCTGATCGGGCGCCGGACTAAGGACCGGGAAAAACCAGCCGGCCGCCGCACCCGCAAGCCCGGGTGCGGCGACACACCCGCTGGCGGCCGTCGCCGACAGCCGCGGCGGCACGCGTCGATCCAGTGGCCACGGGCCGAGCCAGGCGAACGCTGGGCGGGGCCGGGATCCGGTTCGCATGGTGCTACGACGTCCGCTGCGTCGGAGCTTGGCGTCTGAGCAGCACAGACGCGCAGGGTGCCGGATATGCCGTGTCGCTAGGCGGCTCTATCGCCGCAGGTCGGCGAGCTGCGTCGCGCGACCGATCAGGCCGGAATGCGCGAAGGAACTTGGGTGGCAAACATGGGCATAGCTACCCATAGCTTCGCGGGAAGTGGATCATTGGAACTGCTGCGCTCGTCATGGGGACCAAGTAGCCTCGTTGGGCAACGCGAGGACGACGTAAGGCTGATGAGCGCCCGCAAGGCGCTGACCTGGGAGAACACCAGCGCCTAGTGACACGCCGCGCCGCTAGGCGATTCTCCGTTCCCGCAGCTCAGGGCAGGTTTCACGGCCCTGAGCGATGCACGCATTTGTGGAACTCAGGCCCAGTGACGATCAAGTAAGAACTGTCATTGGTCGAACACGCGGGCCGGGGATTGCTCGGCAACCAGAGAGAGGACCGAGGAATGACAGAGAGCAAGAGCAACGAACGCGCGGTGATCACCGGCGCGGAGTCCGGGCTGCGACGGGACAGAGCACAGGGCCTGGCGGCCATCGAGATCAAGCACCGCGTCATCGAGGTCAACGGATTGCAGATGCGCCTGGCCGAGGCCGGCAGCGGTCCGCTGGTGGTGCTGCTGCACGGTTTCCCGGAGTCCTGGTACTCGTGGCGGCACCAGCTGCGGGCGCTCGCCGATGCCGGCTTCCACGCCGTCGCGCCGAACCAGCGTGGCTACCCGGGTACCGACAGCCCGGCCGCCGTCACGGACTACACGATTCTGCACCTGGTCGGTGACGTGGTCGGGCTGATCGGCGCGCTCGGCGAGCAGAACGCAGCGGTGATCGGCCACGACTGGGGCGCCCCGGTGGCCTGGCACACCGCGCTGCTGCGCCCGGACCTGGTGCGCGGCGTCGGCGGGCTCAGCGTGCCGTTCACCGCGCGGACCCCGGTGCCCGCCCTGACCGCCGCGCGCGACGCCTTCGGTGAGGCCTTTTACCAGCTCTACTTCCAGCGCCCGGGGGTCGAGAAGGAATTCGAGGCCGACCTGACCGAGTCGTTCCGGCGCAGCTTGTTCGGCCTCTCCGGCAACAACCCCGAGGTGCGCCGTCTGCTGGTCCCGGAAGGCCAGCGCTTCTTCGACGGGTGGATCAGCCCGGACGAGCTGCCCGCCTGGTTGACAGAGCGGGATCTCGCCGCCTACGTCGAGGAGTTCGCCGAGTCCAGCTTCTTCGGCCCGCTGAACTGGTACCGCAACATCGACCACAACTGGGCGCTCACAGCGCCCTGGGAGGGCGCCCGGATCACCCCGCCTGCCCTGTTCCTGGCCGGCGACCGGGACCCGGTGATGTCCTGGTACGACGCCTCGACGCTGGAGGCCTCGCTGCGCACCCTGGTCCCGAACCTGCGTCGCTTCGAGCTGGTGCCCGGCGTCGGGCATTGGATCCAGCAGGAACGCCCGGAGGTCACGAACGCCGCGCTAATCGAGTTCGCGGCAGCCACGTCCTGATCAACCCGTGGCCGCGGACGGCGTCGACGTGAGATCCCGCTCCTGATCACAGTGCCGAATCTCCGGGCGCGAGCGGCCTGCTGAACGGCCGGCCACCGCTGCGGCGGCCGGCCGAGGCGGTCGCCGCGGTCGTGGCGGCGTCCCCGGCGGCGTACCGGCTCCAGGTGCCTCCGGCTTGGGCGGCCAGCTTGGCAGTGGTGACTTGGTGGTAGCCGAGGGCGTCGGCGACGACAGGGACGGGCATCTCCAGGACGTACTCACGGATCGCAGAAACCCGGCTGGCGATGGTGGGGATACCGAGGTTGTTGACCAGAGCCGAGAGAGCGTCGGGGTGCATCGGCTGCCCGGCCCGGCGTCCGGGGAACAGCCAGCGAGAGTCGCGGTTCGTCGCGGTGTTCATGTTGTCCCGGTTGGGGATCCAGCTGAGCAGGAGATCGGCGACCTGGTGTGGTGGTCAGTGTTCGGCGCGGTGCACGGCCAGGGCCAGCAGCCGGACGCGCTCGGGCCAGGTGAGGCCGTACAGGGACGGGTACTCCTGGGGCTGGCCGTCGACGGTGACGGTCCAGGGGCTTTCGCTGCAGCGGAGCTTCGACGTACTGGCTCCGTTCGGCTGGATCGTCATCTACGGAGCTGCGAGCGGCGAGCTGACCAGCCTGCCTGTCACCAACATCTTCGCCCTGAAGTCCGTGGCCGGGTTCTCCCTCATCGCGTGGCGCGCGGCCGACCCCGAGCAGGCCCGCCGAGAAATGACCGAGGTCGCCGAATACTCGACTGCCGGGCAACTGCACACCGCCGTGCACGCTCGCCTCCCGCTCGCCGAGGCAGCCGCAGCACGGCCCATGTCCGAGCACGTCGAGGGCGGCTGGGACTTCGCATGGGTCGGCCTGGCAGCAGGCGCAGCAGCGTGACGGCGGTGGTCGCGGTGACGTAGGCCAGGTGCAGCAGCATGACAGATCATCATGCCGTCCCTGCCCTGTGCATTGCAGATAGCCGGCCATGCGACGGGCACGACTCAAGATCAGCGATCAAGCCTGCCACCTGCGCGGATGATTTATCGGCACCCGCAATGCTCACGGCGTCACGATTCCGATCCCGCCCAAGGACACCTCGATGGGCCTCATCGAGAACGATCAGCGCTGGGCCTACGTCCGCCAACTGGTGAAGGGCGACGGGATCGACACCGCGACGCGCGTCGCAGGCCTGCTTCTCCTACTGTTCGCCCAGCCGCTGAGCCGGACCTCCCGGCTCAGAGTCGACCAGGTCGCTCAGAAGGCCGACCGCGTCACGCTGACGCTCGGCTCGCATCCGACCGTCCTGCCGCCACCGCTTGATGTCCTGGTGATGGAACTGGTCCAGCAGCGGCACGGCTGCTCGACCCTCGGACGCCGAGACGATCATCCGTGGCTCTTTCCCGGCACGATCGCCGGGCAGCCGATCAGCAGTCGTCAGCTCATGCGCAAACTCACCGCACTGGGCATACGGGCTCGGCCGGCACGCAACGCCACGCTGATGGAGTTCTCTGCAGAGCTCCCCGCGATCGTTCTCAGTCGCCTCCTCGGCCTCCACATCTCCGGAGCGGAGAAATGGACCAAGGAGGCGGGGGCCACGAGCTGACTACGCCGCCGAGTTCTCCCGCCGGAAGGCATAGGTCCAGCCCCACCAACAGAGGGGTAATCCGATTTGACCGCATACGGGCCCGGTCCGGTGGCGGCGCAGGTCCCCGCAGTGGCCGGGTGAGGCCCCGACAAGTCCACTCGTGAAAGCGCGCGGTTAGTCAGCCTCCGGAATGTCAGCCCGCTATTGCCGGCCGCGTCGAGCAGTTCGGCGGCGGTAGGTGTACGACATATTCTGCGCGGTCGCCCCGAATCTGGTGGGCGAGTGTGGCGATCACGCGTCCGTCCTGGTCAGTGTTGAAGCCGTGCAATGTAAGCAGCGCGCTGCCAACCGGCACTTCGAGCCATCCGGCCTCATCAGGGGCGGCCGGTCCGGCACTGAACGCGCGTTCGGCTCGCTTGACGTTCATCGGTGCATGGCGGTGATCTGGGCGAACACGCTGATGACCCGGAAGCCCTCGTGCACGTGCTTCTTACGCCACGTCGGTTCACCGAACCCGGACGTGAACCGAGCGTTCTTGGCCTGGGCGAAGTCCCCCAGTGCCTGCTGCTGAACGTCCGCGTTCCCGGCACCCAGCCATGGGTTATCGCGCCGGGCCTCGGTGAGCTGGCGGCACTGTTCCGCGAAACCCGGGGCGGTCTTGCGGCCTTT
>NZ_RJVR01000255.1 GCF_003999195.1 Streptomyces soli | reverse complement strand
GCGGCATTGTTCGGCATCTCCGACTCCGCGGTGCACCGCGTCATGGATCGCCTCGCCGAACCGCTCGCGCAACTCCCGGGCCCGCCGCCGACCCACCGCAGGCAGCTGTGGCTGGTCGACGGCACGCTGATCCCCGTCCACGACCATAAGTTCACGGCGAAGTCGAGGAACCACCGGTGCAGCGTGAACGTGCCGATCGTGTGCCGGGCAGTCGTCGCGGTCGGCGCCGCGTGGCCGGGAACACAAACGACGTTGTCGTGTTCCGTGAAACGTTGGGAAAATCGCTACCCGAGCATCCGAGGATCTCCGGCGACGGCGGCTACCGCGGCACCGACCGCATCCGCAGCCCGCGCCGAGGACCGAGCGCCCGCATCATCAAAGACCGCAACTACTGCCGGTTCCGCAAACGCCGCGTCGTCACCGAACAGACCATCGCCCGCCTCAAAGACAACCAGATTCTCCGTCAATGCCGCCGCAGAGGATCCGGCATCAACCTTGCCGTCGCCGGCGTCGCCGCGCTCCACAACCTGAAACTCGACATCCGCTGACCGGGCGTAAGGCCCACCCACCACAGGGAAGCGCCCCCGTCCACGA
Organism: Streptomyces soli; assembly: GCF_003999195.1. Taxonomy (GTDB): domain Bacteria; phylum Actinomycetota; class Actinomycetes; order Streptomycetales; family Streptomycetaceae; genus Actinacidiphila; species Actinacidiphila soli. Next base: position 9,705 of record NZ_RJVR01000255.1, on the reverse strand, counting down.
TTACGGGATATCTCTTAGCTGCCGGCCGCTCGGCTCAGCTCGACGGCGGTGATGCGGCCGCCGAGGCCACCGCGTCCTGGCCGCGCTGGACGATGCGGCTGAAGGCGTAGGCGCCGGCGTCGGTGCCGGCCTGGCGGGCGACGGTGTCGGAGTCGGTGACGGCCTGGTTGTTCCTGAGGCCGGCGATGGTGAAGTAGGCGTAGCGGCCCTTGGCGTTGGTGGTCAGGCGGCAGGACGTCGCGCGGCAGAACGCTGCCTGGCCGCCGCCGGCGAGGGGGAGGACGTAGCCGTTGGCGTGCTGCTTGACCTGGTCGGCGTGGGCGGCGTCGTCGAAGACGGCCACCCCGACCGTGACGGCGACGGTGCCGCGGACGTAGGTGACGCGGAAGAGGTGGGAGCAGCCGTACTTCTTCAGGATCGCGCCCAGGGTGCCGGAGGCGGCCGAGGTGCAGGAGTTCGTGCCGACGGAGGCGGTCTTGGTGTAGGTGCGGGCGCCCTGGGCCCAGGAGAGCTTCTTCTTCTCGGGGAAGAGGGTGTTGACGCTGAGCGGGGCGGTGTCCTTCTTGGCCGTGGAGATGAAGTCCAGCGCGTTGTACGTCGGGGCGGGGGTCACCGACGGGAAGGACGGCTGGGGCGGCAGCGCCTCGGTGGTGGCTGCGGTGGCGGTGGGGGAGGCCACCGGCTTCTTGTGGTTGGAGCTGACGACGGCCGTCGCGACGATCCCGGCTATCGCGGCCACCGCGAGTGCCCCGCCCCCGACGAAGAGCAGCTTCCGCCGCCTTGCCCGGGCCTCCGACTGGTCGGCCAGCGCGGACCAGTCCGGCTCGGCCGACGCGAAGGGCGCGGGTTGCACGGAAGGGCCCCGCGTGCCCTGCCCGGGGATCGGCGGCGCCCAGTCGGCGGGCGCGTTCCAGGACGGTGCCGCCTGGGACTGCTGCGGCTCCCCGACGACATTGCCGCGGAGCACCTGAGGCTGCTGAGGCGCTGCCGGCGGGGTCTGCCAACCCTGCTGGCCCTGCTGGGGGTTGTGCGGCTGCTGTGGCCCTTCAGTCATGGCGCGGATTCTATAGGGCCTGGCCGGTGGATCTCCGTGGCGTCGCGTGCCCTGGCACTGGGGGCACTCCCCGGCCGAAGGCTGGGGGCGCCCCCACCGCCTTGCGATCGCACGCACCAGACCCCGCTCCTTCCCCACGGAGATCGACCTGGCCAGGCCCTGAGCGAAAACCAGTTTGGCCGCACGCGCGTGCCCGGCGAGAATCCACACCCATGGGACATGTTGAGGCGGCACATCTGGAGTACTACCTGCCGGACGGGCGGGTGCTGCTCGGCGACGTCTCGTTCCGGGTGGGGGAAGGCGCCGCGGTGGCCCTGGTCGGGGCGAACGGAGCGGGGAAGACGACGCTGCTGAGGCTGATCAGCGGGGAGCTGAAGCCGCATGGGGGCGCGGTGACGGCGAGCGGCGGGCTGGGTGTGATGCCGCAGTTCGTCGGGTCGGTGCGGGACGACCGGACGGTGCGGGACCTGCTGGTGTCGGTGGCCCCGCTGCGGATCCGGGAGGCGGCCAGGGCGGTGGACGCCGCCGAGCTGGCGATCATGGCGCAGGACGACGAGCCGGCGCAGATGGCGTACGCGCACGCGCTCGGCGACTGGGCCGAGGCGCAGGGTTACGAGGCCGAGACGGTCTGGGACATGTGCACGATGGCCGCGCTGGGCGTTCCGTACGAACGGGCGCAGTGGCGCGAGGTCAAGACGCTGTCGGGCGGTGAGCAGAAGCGGCTGGTGCTGGAGTCGCTGCTGCGCGGCACCGACGAGGTGCTGCTGCTGGACGAGCCGGACAACTACCTGGACGTACCCGGCAAGCGGTGGCTGGAGGAGCAGCTGCGGCAGACCAAGAAGACCGTGCTGTTCGTGTCGCACGACCGGGAGCTGCTGGACCGCTCGGCGGAGAAGATCGTCAGCGTCGAGCCGGGCCCGGCGGGCAGCGATGTGTGGGTGCACGGCGGCGGCTTCGGTACGTATCACGCGGCCCGGAAGGAGCGCTTCGCGCGCTTCGAGGAGCTGCGGCGGCGCTGGGACGAGGAGCACGCGAAGCTGAAGAAGCTGGTGCACACGCTGCGCCAGCAGGCCGCCATCAGCCCCGACATGGCGTCGCGCTATCACGCCGCCCAGACCCGGCTTCGGCGCTTCGAGGACGCCGGGCCGCCGCAGGAGCCGCCGCGCGAGCAGAACATCTCGATGCGGCTGGCGGGTGGCAGGACCGGTGTGAGGGCGGTCACTTGTGAGCGGCTTGAGCTGACCGGGCTGATGAAGCCGTTCGACCTGGAGGTCTACTACGGGGAGCGCGTCGCGGTCCTCGGCTCCAACGGCTCCGGCAAGTCGCACTTCCTGCGGCTGCTGGCCGGCGAGCCGGTGAAGCACGCGGGGACCTGGAAGCTCGGCGCGCGGGTCGTGCCCGGGCACTTCGCGCAGACCCACGCGCACCCCGAGCTGCTCGGCCGCACCCTGGTCGACATCCTGTGGACCGAGCACGCGCGCGACCGGGGCAAGGCGATGGGCGCCCTGCGGCGGTACGAGCTGGAACGCCAGGGCGACCAGCGCTTCGACCAGCTCTCCGGCGGCCAGCAGGCCCGCTTCCAGATCCTCCTCCTGGAGCTCCAGGGCACCACCGCGCTGCTGCTGGACGAGCCCACGGACAACCTTGACCTGGAGTCGGCGGAGGCCCTCCAGGACGGCCTGGAGGCCTACGACGGGACGGTGCTGGCCGTGACCCACGACCGCTGGTTCGCCCGCTCCTTCGACCGTTATCTGGTCTTCGGTTCGGACGGTACGGTGCGTGAGGCGACGGAGCCGGTGTGGGATGAGGCGCGTGTGGCGCGGGAGCGGTAGATTCCCCCACTTCGCCCCTTCCCGAAACCAGCGGCTCTGCCCGTGGGGTCCCCCAGCCTTCGGCTGGGGGACCCCACGGGCTGGGTTTGCCGGGTTGCTGCCCGCCGAGGGCACCGCACCGTTTTGACCCCGCCCCCGCGGGGCGGCTATTCTGCTATTTCGTTATGCGTATTGGCTTGCTCGTTCTCACGTGAGAGGCCGCTACGCCGGTCCACCGGGCCGATGACCAGCGTTCGTCCTGCGGTATGCGTCACCGCAGGCGACAAGGCTGTCGTGATCGTCCGGGTGGCCTTGTCAGGACTCACTCACTGAAGAAGCGAAGGCTATGACCGCGCGTACGTTCAGCCCCAAGCCCGGCGATGTCCAGCGCCAGTGGCACGTCATTGACGCGCAGGACGTTGTCCTGGGCCGTCTGGCCACCCAGGCAGCGAACCTCCTCCGGGGCAAGCACAAGCCGTATTACGCGCCTCACGTTGACACCGGTGACTTCGTCATCATCATCAACGCCGACAAGGTGCACCTGTCCGGCAACAAGCGGACCCAGAAGCTCGCCTACCGCCACTCCGGCTTCCCGGGTGGTCTGCGGTCCGTCCGCTACGACGAGCTGCTGGACAAGAACCCGGAGAAGGCCGTCGAGAAGGCCATCAAGGGCATGATCCCCAAGAACACCCTGGGCCGTCAGATGCTCTCGAAGCTGAAGGTGTACTCGGGCTCCGAGCACCCGCACGCCGCGCAGCAGCCGGTTCCGTTCGAGATCACTCAGGTCGCGCAGGGCTAGTCCCAGCCACCAACATCACAGAAAGCAATCTGAGGAGAATCGTGGCTGAGACCACCCCCGAGGCCGTCGTCGTCGAAGACGCCGAGGTTGTCGAGATCGTAGAGATCGTCGAGAACATTGACATCCCGGAGGAGTACACCTCCGAGTCGCTCGCGGGCCGCTTCGGCGACCCGCAGCCGGCTGCCGGCACCGGCCGCCGCAAGGAGTCCGTTGCCCGCGTCCGGATCGTCCCGGGCACCGGCAAGTGGAAGGTCAACGGTCGCACCCTTGAGGGTTACTTCCCCAACAAGGTGCACCAGCAGGAAGTCAACGAGCCGTTCAAGATCCTTGAGCTCGACGGCCGTTACGACGTCTTCGCCCGCATCAGCGGCGGCGGCATCTCCGGCCAGGCCGGTGCGCTGCGCCTGGGCGTGGCCCGTGCGCTGAACGAGGCGGACACGGACAACAACCGCGCGCTGCTCAAGAAGGCCGGCTTCCTCACCCGCGATGACCGCACGGTCGAGCGCAAGAAGGCCGGTCTGAAGAAGGCCCGCAAGGCGCCGCAGTACAGCAAGCGCTAATCCCGCTCGCTTTTGCGCCGTACGCCCCGGAGGCACTTTGTGCGCCTCCGGGGCGTACGTGTTTCAGGGGCAGGCGTATATCTGGGGTACCTGGGGGACGACCAGGAGCCGGGATCGAGCCGGACCGGCACGGCACACACTCGGAGGATGCACTGTGGGACGACTCTTCGGTACGGACGGTGTGCGCGGCGTCGCCAACGCCGATCTGACGGCCGAGCTGGCGCTCGGGCTGTCGGTCGCGGCAGCGCATGTGCTCGCCGAGGCGGGCACCTTCGAGGGCCACCGGCCGGTGGCCGTGGTGGGGCGGGATCCGCGGGCGTCCGGAGAGTTCCTGGAGGCCGCAGTGGTGGCGGGCCTCGCGAGCGCGGGCGTGGACGTCCTGCGGGTCGGGGTGCTGCCCACCCCGGCGGTGGCGTATCTCACGGGCGCGCTGGGCGCCGACCTCGGCGTGATGCTCTCCGCGAGCCACAACGCCATGCCGGACAACGGCGTCAAGTTCTTCGCCCGGGGCGGTCACAAGCTCGCCGACGAGCTGGAGGACCGTATCGAGGCCATATACGACGAGCACCGGACCGGCGCGCCCTGGGACCGGCCGACCGGGGCGGGCGTGGGCCGGGTCCGCGACTACGAGGAGGGCCTCGAGGAGTACGTGGGCCATCTGCTCACCGTCGTCCCGAACCGCCTCGACGGGCTCACCGTGGTGCTGGACGAGGCGCACGGCGCCGCCGCCCGCGTGTCGCCCGAGGCCTTCACCCGGGCCGGCGCCACGGTCGTCACGATCGGCGCCGAGCCGGACGGCCTCAACATCAACGACGGCTGCGGATCAACGCACCTCGACCTTCTCAAGGCTGCCGTCGTCGAGCACGGCGCCGACCTCGGCATCGCCCACGACGGCGACGCCGACCGCTGCCTCGCCGTGGACGCGGCCGGCGAGGAGGTCGACGGCGACCAGATTCTCGCCGTACTGGCCCTGGCCATGCGGGAGGCCGGCGACCTGCGCAAGGACACCGTCGTCGGCACGGTCATGTCCAACCTCGGCTTCAAGCTGGCCATGGAGCGCGAGGGCATCGAGCTGATCCAGACGGCGGTCGGTGACCGCTACGTCCTGGAGGAGATGAAGGCCCGCGGCTACGCGCTCGGCGGCGAGCAGTCCGGCCACGTCATCATCCTCGACCACGCCACCACCGGCGACGGCACCCTGACCGGGCTGCTGCTGGCCGCCCGCGTCGCCGCCACCGGACGCCCGCTGGCCGAGCTGGCCGGCGTGATGCAGCGGCTGCCGCAGGTGCTGGTGAATGTGCGCGACGTCGACAAGACCCGGGTGGGCCTCTCGCCCGAGCTCACGGCGGCCGTCGCCGAGGCCGAGGCCGAACTGGGCACCACCGGACGCGTGCTGCTGCGCTCCTCGGGCACTGAGCCGCTCGTACGGGTCATGGTCGAGGCCGCTGACATCGACCACGCCCGGTCGGTGGCCGGGCGGCTCGCCGACGTCGTGAAGTCGACGCTGGGTTAAGAGGCCGCGCGAACGAATAGGTGGGGCGGCCTCGCGTCCGTGGCCGGGTTGGGCCAGCCCGTCCCGCCTTGGGGGTCACCGTCCACCCCCGGGCTGGGGGAGGACGGCCTACTCCCCAACCCAGGGGTGGAGGCTAAAGCTTGCGCAGCGACAGGCGCTGGACCTTGTGGCCGGGGCCCTTTCGGAGGACGAGCGAGGCGCGCCCCCTCGTCGGGAGCACGTTCTCGCGGAGGTTGGGCTCGTTGATGGCGCGCCAGGTGTGACGGCCGTAGGCCATCGCCTCCTCCTCGGAGACCTCGGTGTACTTGTGGAAGTACGAGAGCGGGTCCTGGAAGGCGGTCTCGCGGAGCTTGCGGAAGCGGGCGAGGTACCACTGCTCGATGTCCTCGGTGCGCGCGTCGACGTAGATGCTGAAGTCGAAGAAGTCGGCGAGGCCGACCCGGGTGCGGCCGTCCTTGCCGGGGAGGGCGGGCTGGAGGACGTTGAGGCCCTCGACGATGAGGATGTCGGGGCGGCGGACGACGAGGCGTTCGCCGGGGACGATGTCGTAGATGAGGTGGGAGTAGACGGGCGCGCTGACCTCGTCCTTGCCCGCCTTGACGTCGGCGACGAAGCGGGTGAGGGCCCGGCGGTCGTACGACTCGGGGAAGCCCTTCCTCGACATCAGGTCGCGCGCCTGCAACTCGGCCTTGGGCAGCAGGAAGCCGTCCGTGGTGACCAGTTCGACGCGCGGGTGCTCGGGCCAGCGGGCCAGCACGGCCTGGAGGATACGGGCGACGGTGGACTTGCCGACCGCGACGCTGCCCGCGACGCCTATGACGAACGGGGTGCCGGACTGGGCGCCGTGGCCGTTGCCCGCGTCGCCGAGGAAGGTGTTGAGGGCGCCGCGCAGGCCGCTGGTGGCGCCGACGTAGAGATTGAGCAGCCGGGACAGCGGCAGGTAGACGTCGCGGACCTCGTCCAGGTCCACCACGTCGCCCAGGCCGCGCAGCCGTTCGACCTCCTCCGCCGTCAGCGGGAGCGGGGTGCGATCGCGCAGGGCGCTCCACTCGGCACGGGTGAGGTCCACGAACGGGGTCGGCTGGGCGGAGGTCATCATCGGCGGCACGGGCCCATTGTTGCGCAGGCGGTGTCAGCGTCCCGTCACCCGGCTCGCCTACGCCGTATGCGGACTGATGGCCGGCGGCCCGGTGGCCACGCCCGCGCTGTGGTCGCTGCTCTGGGCGGCCGGGATAGCGGTGGTGTTCTTCCCCCTGGCGATGCGGGCCTACCGGGCGCGAATCTGACGTGCCGCCGACGGGCTACTGAGGGCGAGCCGGGACGGCCTACGCTGTCCCCCATGTGCGGAATCGTGGGATACGTGGGCGGCCGGTCCGCCCTCGACGTGGTCATCGCCGGGCTGAAGCGCCTGGAATACCGGGGTTACGACTCGGCGGGTGTCGCCGTTCTCGCCGACGGCGGGCTCGCCGCCGCCAAGAAGGCCGGCAAGCTCGCGAACCTCGAAAAGGTCCTGGAGGAGCTCCCCCTGCCGACCGGCCTCGCCGGCATCGGCCACACCCGCTGGGCCACCCACGGCGGTCCCACCGACGCCAACGCCCACCCGCACCTCGACAACGCCGGCCGCGTCGCCGTCGTCCACAACGGCATCATCGAGAACTTCGCCTCGCTGCGGGCCGAGCTCGCCGAGCGGGGCCACGAACTGCGCTCCGAGACCGACACCGAGGTCGTCGCACACCTGCTGGCCGAGAACTTCTCGTCCTGCGGCGACCTGGCCGAGGCCATGCGGCTGGTCTGCCGACGCCTCGACGGCGCCTTCACGCTGGTCGCGGTCCACGCCGACCAGCCCGACGTCGTCGTCGGCGCCCGGCGCAACTCCCCGCTGGTGGTGGGCGTGGGGGAGGGGGAGAACTTCCTGGCGTCCGATGTCGCCGCGTTCATCGCCCACACCCGCGAGGCCATCGAACTCGGCCAGGACCAGGTCGTCGAGCTGCGCCGCGACCGCGTCACGGTCACCGACTTCGACGGCAAGCCCGCCGACGTACGTCCGTACCACGTCGACTGGGACGCCTCGGCCGCCGAAAAGGGCGGCTACGACTACTTCATGCTCAAGGAGATCGCCGAGCAGCCGAAGGCCGTCGCCGACACGCTGCTCGGGCGGATCGACGCGAGTGGCCGGCTGACGCTCGACGAGGTGCGGATTCCCGACGGGGTGCTGCGGGAGATCGACAAGATCGTCATCGTGGCGTGCGGCACCGCCTTCCACGCCGGAATGATCGCCAAGTACGCGATCGAGCACTGGACGCGGATCCCCTGCGAGGTCGAACTCGCCAGTGAGTTCCGCTACCGCGACCCGATCCTCGACCCCCGTTCCCTGGTCGTCGCCATCAGCCAGTCCGGCGAGACCATGGACACCCTCATGGCCCTGCGGCACGCACGCGAGCAGGGCTCGAAGGTGCTGGCCATCTGCAACACGAACGGCTCGACGATTCCGAGGGAGTCCGATGCCGTGCTCTACACGCATGCCGGGCCCGAGGTCGCGGTGGCGTCGACGAAGGCCTTCCTGACGCAGGTCGTCGCCTGCTATCTGGTGGCCCTGTATCTGGGGCAGGTGCGGGGCACCAAGTGGGGGGACGAGATCGTCGCGGTGGTGCGCGAGCTGTCCGGCGTCTCCCGGCAGGTGGAGGAGGTCCTCGGGACGATGGAGCCGGTACGGGAGCTGGCGCGTTCGCTCAAGGACAAGAAGACGGTCCTCTTCCTGGGGCGGCACGTGGGATACCCGGTAGCGCTGGAGGGCGCGCTCAAGCTCAAGGAACTGGCGTACATGCACGCCGAGGGCTTCGCGGCGGGTGAGCTCAAGCACGGGCCGATCGCGCTGATCGAGGAGGATCTGCCGGTCGTCGTGGTCGTGCCGTCGCCGCGCGGGCGGTCCATCCTGCACGACAAGATCGTGTCCAACATCCAGGAGATCCGCGCCCGCGGCGCCCGCACCATCGTGATCGCCGAGGAGGGCGACGAGGCGGTCGTTCCGTACGCCGACCACCTGGTGCGCATCCCCGCCACGCCGGTGCTGCTGCAACCGCTGGTCGCCACCGTGCCGCTGCAGGTCTTCGCCTGCGAGCTCGCGACCGCACGCGGCAACGACGTCGACCAGCCCCGCAACCTCGCCAAGTCGGTGACGGTGGAGTGATCGTCGGCGTCGGCATTGACGTTGCCGAGATCGACCGCTTCGCAGCCGCCCTGGAACGTACGCCCGGCATGGCCGCCCGGCTCTTCGTACCCGCCGAGCTCTACCTCCCGGGCGGCGCGCGCAGGGGCGTCGCCTCGTTGGCGGCCCGCTTCGCGGCGAAGGAGGCCCTGGCCAAGGCGCTGGGCGCGCCGCCCGGGCTGCTCTGGACGGACGCGGAGGTCGTCACCGAGGACTCCGGCCAACCGCGGCTTGTCGTACGGGGGACGGTCGAGGCGCGGGCCGCCGAGCTGGGCGTGCGGTCGTGGCATGTGTCGCTGAGCCACGACGCGGGAGTCGCGTCGGCGGTGGTCATCGCGGAGGCGTGAGGGCCTGTGCCAGGCGCGCGTTTTCGCGTCCGGCTCGTGGGCTGGTCGGGGGCGGCTGCCGGTTTCGTCCGGCCTGCCGGCCACCGGCCCGCAGGCCGGACGAGACCTCAACCAGGCACGGCTGCCGGCGGCGCGGTTGAATGGGGGACCATGAGGCACGCGTACAGCGTTGAGACCGTACGGGGCGCCGAGAGGGCGCTCATGGAGAGGGTGCCGGAAGGCGCGTTGATGCAGAGGGCGGCCGCGGGGCTCGCGGCGGCGTGTGTGGCGGCGCTGGGCGGGGCGTATGGGGCCAGGGTGGTGGTGCTGGCCGGGAGCGGGGACAACGGCGGGGACGCGCTCTATGCGGGGGCGCGGCTGGCCGGGCGGGGCGCGGGGGTGACGGCTGTGCTGCTCGCGCCGGAGCGGGCGCACCG
>NZ_RJVR01000361.1 GCF_003999195.1 Streptomyces soli | reverse complement strand
GGCGCGGGCCGGGAGGGGCGGTCGACGGGCGGTCGGCGGCTGCCGACCGGGGTGACCGGCGTCCGCTCGTGACGCGCGGTGTGCGGCCGGGCCGGGTGGTGCGGTATCCCGGTGGCGGTGGCCGTGCCGGTCGTCGTACGTCCGGCGAACCCGGCGGTGGTGCTGACCGAGTCGCGGACCGGCTGCCGGGCCGGAGCGGTCGGGACCGCCCGGCGCCCGGCGGAGGCCCGACGCCAGCGCATCCAGGCGGACCCGACAAAGGCCTCGGCCATGGCGATCGCCGGCTCGAACCAGGGCAGCGACAGCAGGACCAGCAGGCCCGCCGCCCAGCCCAGCAGCACATCACTGACCCAGTGGGTGCCGAGGTAGATGGTGGTGAAGCCGACGCCCAGCGCGAGCAGCGCGGCGATCACCGAAGAGACCCGGCGGACCACCGGCGTGGAGGCCAGATAGGCCAGAACGCCCCAGGTCACGACGGCATTTGCGGTGTGGCCCGAAGGAAATATATCGCCGCCGGCGAAGAGCTCGGGCGAGCCCACGGTGGTCGCGTAGTGCGGGCCCAGTCGGCCGAGGCCGACCTTGACCGCGCCCACGGTGACGTTCAGCAGGAGCAGCGAGGCGCCCAGGACCAGCAGCGGACGGAGGGTCCGCTGACGCCACGAGCGCCAGCCCAGCCAGGCGGCGACTATCACGGCGGTCGGCCCGCGCTGCCCCAGGACCACGAAGTAGTCCAGAAAAGCGTGGATCTGCGGCCACTGCTTGTACGGCCGGTACATCATGACCTGCCAGTCGAGTGTGACCAGCTTGGACGAGGTCACGACGGCAACGACGATCGTCACGTAGGCGACAACGGTCGTGCCGAACAACCAGGCACGCGTTCGGCTCATCCGCAGCGGAACGCGGTCGCGTGGTCGCTCCTCTGCCTCAGCGAGCTTCTCTTCGGTGCGCACTCAATCGACGTTACAGCGTGTGATGGGGAAGTCCGGTCGATCCAGCTGCTTTGTAATGACGATGTGATGTGGGGTGTGTCTCGTTCTGTGCGAGGTGGCCAGGATTCGACGCAATGCGGGAAGGCGCGGGCTTTTATGTTCGAGTGAACTCGGTGATGCACGGGTCTCTTATTTTTTATTGACGTCCTCGTTTCTCGGCTATTTACCCTGGCGTTCCGCCCGGTTCACGGGGGACCCGAGCCGTTGAGCCAGAGCGCCCCGTACGCCGCCGACGCCAGAGCCACCGCGACCAGCAGTGACGCCGCCCTCGCCCGCCGCCATCGGGTCAGCGCCACGGCCACCGGAAGCAACAGGGTGAACGCCGGCAAAAGCAGCCGGGGCCGGGATCCGAAGTACCCCGAGCCGGTCAGGGCCAGCGCCACCACCACACCGCCGTACACCAGCAACGGCAGCGGCTGGCCCTGCCGTACGCAGCGCACGTACAGCCAGCCGATCAGCGCCACCGCAGCGCACAGACCCACTCCGGCGAGGAACACCGGGCCGGTCAGGTTCTTCCAGACGAAGCCGGCGAAGGCCACGCCGCCGTCGAAGCCGTTGCCCCACTGGGCCTGGATGCCCGGGTAGCCGGTGGGGCTGCCGGTGCGCACGCCCACCCAGGCCACGTACCCGAGCCAGCCCAGCGGCGAGACCAGCACCGCGAACAGGGTGCGCCGGTGTCCCCGCCAGAGCTCCCGGAACCCGGGCCACGGGACGAGCGTGACCGCCGCCCCCGCCCAGATCGCCGCCACCACCGCCAGCCCTACCGGCCGCGTCAGCCCCGCCAGCACCGCCAATGTCCCCGCCCACACCCAGCGGCCGGTCAGCACCGCGTACAGGCTCCAGACGGCCAGCGCCGTGAAGAGCGACTCGGTGTACGCCATCGACTGGACGATCCCCACCGGCAGCACCGCCCACAGCGCGGCCAGCACGACGCCCGTACGACGGTCGTGGAGCAGGGCGCCGATCGCGTACAGGCCCCAGGCGGCGAAGAGCGAGGCGAGCCAGCTCACCGCCAGCCCGGCGTCCTGGGGGGCCAGCGGGGTGAGCGCGGCGAGGGTGTGCTCCAGGCCCGGCAGCAGCGGGAAGAAGGCGAGGCTGGAGTGGACCCCGCCGTCGGCCAGGTGGGCGGTGTAGCCGTACCCCTGCTCGGCGACGCGGGTGTACCAGAGCGAGTCCCAGCGGGCGGAGAGCAACTGGTGGGGGCTCTTGCCCTCCGCCGCGCTCCAGGCGGCCAGCACCGCCAGGCCCAGCAGCCGCACCCCGGCGAAGACCAGAAGGGCGGGAGCGGCCAGGCGCAGGGCACTCCTGGGCGGGGACTGGCCCGGTGCGGAGGCTGCGGTGTCGGTGGCGAGTGCGGTCACCGGCCCGATTATCCGGCAAGGCCGCACAGCGACCGGCTCCATACCCACAGAACACCCACAGAACGTGACACGGGCCACGCCCGGGAGCCGGAGCTTCGCGTACGCTGTGCTCTTCACTCGCCTACGTCGCTGGGCACCACGGGACCGTCCCCCACTGCCCCGCCCAGCGCTGCCCGCGAGCGCACCGCTGGGAGGTACCTACATGACAGGGACGACCTTTGCCGGCAACGTGAGGCCGGCGGACGTCCCACGGCAGCACAACCGGCCCGCAAACCGCTGGACCGTCCTCGTCGTCCTCTGCCTCAGCCTGCTGCTCGTCGCTCTCGACGCCACTGTGCTGCACGTCGCGGTTCCGGCCGTCACCAAGGACCTGCACCCCGGCGCGATAGAGCTGCTGTGGATCGTCGACGTCTACCCCCTCGTTGCGGCCTCCCTCCTGATCCTCTTCGGCACCCTCGGCGACCGTGTCGGCCGTCGCCGCGTGCTGCTGCTCGGCTACGGGCTGTTCGCCGTCGCCTCCGCCATCGCCGCCTGCGCGCCCAACGCGCACGTCCTCATCGGGGCCCGCGCGCTGCTCGGGGTCGGCGGCGCGATGATCATGCCGGCCACCCTGTCGATCCTCCGCCAGGTCTTCCCCGACCGCCGCGAGCGCGCCGTCGCGATCGGCGTGTGGAGCGCCGTCGCCGCTGTCGGCGCCGCCGTCGGGCCGGTCCTCGGCGGCTTCCTCGTCGAGCACTTCTGGTGGGGCTCGGTCTTCCTCATCAACATCCCGCTGCTCGCGGTCATCGTGCCCATCGGCCGCTGGTTGCTCCCCGAGTCCCGGGGCAGCCGCAACGGCCCCTGGGACGTACTCGGCGCGCTCATGGCCGCCTTCGGTGTGCTCGGCACGGTCCTGGGCGTCAAGCGGATCGGCGGCCACGAAGGGCTGCTCGACGTCGGCACGTTCGTCCCACTGCTGGTCGGCGTGGCGCTGCTGGTGCTGTTCGTGCGGCGGCAGCGCAGGCGGGAGTTCCCGCTGATCGACATGAGCATGTTCTCAAGGCCGGCCTTCAGCATCTCCGTGGGCTGCATCGTGCTGGCCATGCTCGCGCTGGTAGGCCTGGAGCTGATCGCCGTCCAGTACCTGCAACTCGTGCTCGGCCTCAGCCCGCTGGAGACCGGCCTGCGGCTGCTCCCGCTCACCTTCGCCGCCATGGGCGCCGGGCTCTTCGGCTCCCGCCTGCTCCACCGCTTCGGCCCACGCCTCATGGTCAGCCTCGGCTTCGTCCTCACCGCCGTTGCCGTCTTCGGCCTGACTTTCATGGGCCAGCACGACCGGCCGTGGCTGCTCACGACGGGCTTCGTACTATTGGGCTTCGGCCTGGAGACCACTCTCTTCGGCGCGTACGAGTCCATGCTGAGCGAAGCCCCCGCCGCGCAGGCCGGCGGCGCCGCCGCCATCGGCGAGACCTCGTACCAGCTCGGCGCCGGCATAGGCATCGCCCTGCTCGGCAGCGTCATGAACGCTGCTTACGGGCCGGGCGTCTCGCGGGTGCCCGGCGTGCCCTCGGCGGCCTCCGCCAACGCCGGCAAGTCCCTCGGCGAGGCCTACGAGGTCTCCGACCGCCTAGGCGGCTCCGCCGGCGCGGCCCTGCGGCACGCCGCCCGGCACTCGTTCGTCCACGGCCTGCACATAACGCTGCTGGTCAGTGCCGGACTGCTGCTGCTCGGCGCGCTGGCCGCGCTGCGGCTGCCGCGCGTGATGGAGTGCGGCGTCGACGCCTCGGCTGCGGCCACCACGGTCGACATACCCGCTCAGGTCCCGGTCGGCCTTTACGCGGAGAAGGCGCGCACGTAGCGTCTGGCCATGTCTTCCGCGTCCTTCGCTTTCGACCCGCACGATCCGCTCGGCCTCGACGACCTCCTCAGTGACGAGGACCTCGCCGTCCGGGACACCGTCCGACGCTGGGCCGACGACCGAGTCCTGCCGTACGTCTCCGACTGGTACGAGCGCGGCGAACTCCCCGCCATCCGCGACCTCGCCCGTGAACTCGGGTCGATCGGCGCGCTCGGCATGTCCCTCACCGGCTACGGCTGCGCCGGCGCCAGCGCGGTGCAGTACGGCCTGGCCTGCCTGGAGTTGGAGGCCGCCGACTCCGGCATCCGCTCCCTGGTGTCCGTACAGGGATCGCTCGCCATGTACGCCATCCACCGCTTCGGCTCCGAGGAGCAGCGGCTGGAATGGCTCCCCAGGATGGCCTCGGGCGAGGTCATCGGCTGCTTCGGCCTCACCGAGCCCGACCACGGCTCCGACCCGGCCGGCATGCGGACGTACGCGAAGCGGGAAGGTTCGGACTGGGTACTCAGCGGCCGCAAGATGTGGATCACCAACGGCTCGGTGGCCGGTGTCGCCGTCGTCTGGGCCCGCGCCGACGAGGGCATCCGGGGCTTCGTCGTCCCGACGGACGCGGCCGGCTTCTCGGCGCCCGAGATCAAGCACAAGTGGTCGCTGCGGGCCTCGGTGACCAGCGAACTCGTCCTGGACGACGTCCGGCTGCCCGGCGACGCTGTGCTGCCCGAGGTCGTCGGCCTCAAGGGACCGCTCAGCTGCCTCAGTCACGCCCGGTACGGAATCGTGTGGGGCTCGATGGGCGCCGCGCGCAGCTGCTTCGAGGCGGCGCTCGCCTATGCCACGACCCGCGAGCAGTTCGGGCGCCCCATCGGCGGCTTCCAGCTCACCCAGGCCAAGCTCGCCGACATGGCCGTCGAGCTCCACAAGGGCATCCTGCTCGCCCACCACCTCGGCCGCCGCATGGACGCCGGGCGGCTGCGTCCGGAGCAGATCAGCTTCGGCAAGCTCAACAATGTGCGCGAGGCAATCGAGATCTGCCGGACGGCGCGGACGATTCTCGGGGCGAACGGAATTTCGCTGGAGTACCCGGTGATGCGGCACGCGACGAACCTGGAATCCGTGCTCACGTACGAGGGCACAGTGGAAATGCACCAGCTCGTGCTCGGCAAGGCCCTCACCGGACTGGACGCCTTCCGCTGACCGCTGCGCCGTCGGCGGCTGAGGCTTCGTTGCGCCTGCGGCGGGCTTCTCCCGCAACCAGCCACCGGGCCGGGGCATGGCGGCCCCGGCGCCGGAGGCGTCAGCTCTGGTTGAAGAAGCCGTCGCCGCCGTGCTTCGGATCGGCGTTGACGACCGTGTAGTCCGCCGGGGTGAGCAGGAAGACCCGGGTGGCGACGCGCTCGATGGAGCCGCGAAGCCCGAAGGTCAGCCCGGCTGCGAAGTCCACGACGCGCTTGGCGTCGTTGGGCTCCATACCCGTGAGGTTGACGATGACGGGGACGCCGTCGCGGAAGAGCTCGCCGATGCCGCGGGCGTCCCGGAAGCCGTCCGGGGTGACCGTGGCGATACGGCGCCCCTGATCCTCGGCGGAGTCGGCGGCCACCCGGATCCGGGGGTCGGTGACCCAGGACTCGTTCTGGCCGGCGCCCTCGCCGTAGTCGGCGTAGTCCTCGTCGTAGTAGTTCTCGCCGCCGTTGTCGTCGACGAGGCCCAGCCAGGCAGTCGCCTTTCGAACCGAACCCATTGGACGCCTCCTCTCACCCGCGGTCTGTGCTGTCCGCAACACTATGGTCGTCCATGATGCGGATGTTGCGCCAAGGGGATAGCCCCCGCGCGGGGGATTCGTGACAGACCTGGTGCAGAAAATAGTGCTGAATGGTCAGTCGCCGCTAGGGAACGGGTTGCTGACGGTACGCCAAAGCATTTTCCCCCGGGAGAGTGGCCTACGTCGGCCGGAAGGCCGTACGCCGGTACGACAAGTTCACTGGGTCGTACCCGAGAAGCGGCGCACGAACCCGTCGGCGCCAAGGACGGTGAAGTCGTACGACCCGCCCGTCAGCTCCGTATCCCAGGTGTACGCCGCCGTGGCGCCCGGCGCGACCGTGAAGGGCGTGCCGCGGAAGGGGAAATGCGTACGAGGGAAAACCGTGTAGTGGAAGGCGACCGAGCCCGCATTTGTCAGGGTGCAGGTGACTATGCCGGTGGCCCGGTCGACCGTGATTTCCGCACCCGGCGCATAGGGCAGCGGGCGGCGCGGGCGGTCGCCGGGCTCCTGGTCCGGCAGGGCCTGAACGGAATCCGGGGGGACGGGCACGGGCAGCGGGACGGCCGGGAGGGAGACGGCGGCGTCGGCCTGCCTGACCAGGGCCTTGGTGTCGGGGAGCTCCGGGACCGTGAAGTCGGGCCGGTTGAAGTCGAAGCAGCTGGTCAGGTCGCCGCAGACGGCGCGGCGCCAGGCGGAGATGTTGGGCTCGGCGACGCCGGTGACCAGCTCCAGAAAACGCAGCACGGAGGTGTGGTCGAAGACCTGCGAGTTGACCCAGCCGCCGCGCGACCAGGGGGAGATCACCCACAGCGGGACGCGGTTGCCGAGCCCGATCGGGCGGCCGTCCACGAACTCGTCCGGTGTGCCGGCCGGCGGGAAGGGCGGGACGACGTGGTCGAACCAGCCGTCGTTCTCGTCGTACATCAGCAGGAAGACGGTGTGCCGCCACACCTCGGGGTTGGCGAAGAGCGACTGGAGCGCGGTGTTGACCCAGTCGGCGCCGTAGGCGGGGCTGGCAGCGGGGTGCTCGCAATAAAGGAAGGGGGAGACCAGCCAGGAGACGGCCGGGAGGGTGCCGTCCTTGCAGTGCTGGTCGAAGGCGGTGAGGTCCCAGCGGGTCATCGCGTTGAGATGGCGGGGGTCGTCGGGCGGGAAGCTGTGGAACTGCCGGAAGTAGGACAGCCCGTTGCAGTCGTAGTCGCCCTCGCGCACGTCCTCGCCGTCCGGATTGTGGTAGACACGCCAGCTCACGCCCGCTTCGTGCAGCCGCTCGGCATACGTCGTCCAGTCGGCCAGCGGATTACCGGTGACGACGGAGTTGTCGGTGAAGGGGCCCGAGGTGCCGGACCACAGGAAGAGCCGGTTGGGGTCGGTCGGGCCCGCCTGGGAGCAGAAGTAGGCGTCGCAGGTGGTGAAGGCGTCGGAGAGGGCGTACTGGTAGGGGATGTCCTCACGGGTGAAGTAGCCCATGGTGCGCGGGCCCTTGGCGGCCACCCAGCCGTTCATGGCGCCGTCGTTGATGGCCTGGTGACCGGTGTCCCAGTCGTGCGGGAGCTCTTCGGCGTGTTGGGCGCTGTAGCGGGTGGAGTCCAGGCGGTACGGCAGCAGATGGCCCCCGGGGGACGGCTGGCGGAAGACGCTGCCGCCGTCCGGGAAGACCAGGGCCTCCCGGTCGGCGAAGCCGCGTACGCCGCCGAGCGTCCCCAGGTAGTGGTCGAAGCTGCGGTTCTCCTGCATCAGGATCACCACATGGCGGACGTCCTCGAGGCTCACCTGACGACCACCAGGGAGCGCAGCAGTTCGGGGTCGGCCTGGTGGAGGCTGTCGAGGACGATGCGGCCGGGAGCGGGGTCGATCGGCACCATCGAGGGGACGACGAGGACCGGGCAGCCCGCCGCTTCGGCCGAGGCGACGCCGGTGGGGGTGTCCTCGACGGCGACGCAGCGGTCCGCACGCGCGCCGAGGAGACGGACGGCGGCGAGGTAGGGATCGGGATCAGGCTTGGTGCGCACGGTGTCGTCGGCGGACACCGACACCGTGAAGTACTGCGGCCCCAGGACGCCCAGGACCAGGTCGACGACCCGGCGTGGGGAGGCCGAGACCAGCGCGGTGGTGATCCCGGCGGCGAGGAGGGCCTCCAGGAGGGCCACCGCCCCGGGCCGGGGGACGACATCCTGGGCCACCAGCTCGGCGAAGCGGGCGTCGAGCTGGTCGGCCAGGTCGAGCGGCACGTTCCCGGAGGCCGTACGCGCCAGATGGGCGGCGGTATGGCCGACGGAGCGGCCGAGCACGTCAGGGATGTCCGCGGCGGTGAGATCCCGGCCGAGCCGGGCGGCCGCTTCGGCCGCCGCCTGCCACCACACTCCCTCTGTGTCGACGAGCGTGCCGTCCATGTCGAAGAGGACGGCATCGAGGTGTGCGGGCAGGACGGATCGGGGAGACAACGCTTTCTCGCTCCTTGTTGCTTACGTGCGGGGGGGACGGGGGCGCGAGGGGTCAGGCGGTCCTGTCGTCGACCAGGACCGGGCGGTCGGGCAGCCCGACCGTGACGGCGGCACCGGCCGGCAGCTCGGGCGCGCGGTGGCTGGGCACGTCGGCCTTGAGGGTGGTGCCGTCGGCCAGCGCGAGGGTGAGCCGGGTGACGGCGCCGTGGAAGGAGGCGGTGACGACGCGCGCGTCGCCGCCCGGCGTGACGTCCAGGGCCTCGGGGCGGACCAGGGCGTCAACGCCGGTGTCGGGCCGGGCCTCGCCGCGCGACGGCAGCCGGCGGCCGAGGACCTCGACGGTGCCGTCGTTGCCGGTCCGGCCGGGGATCCGGTTCATGGTGCCGACGAACTCGGCGACGAACGCGGTGGCCGGGGTGTCGTACAGCTCGGCCGGAGGCGCGCACTGCTCAAGGCGTCCGCCGTGCATGACGGCGACCCGATCGGCGGTGGACAGCGCCTCCTCCTGGTCGTGGGTGACGAAGAGCGTGGTGATGCCCAACTCCAGCTGCAGCCGGCGGATCTCGTCCCGCAGCGTGACCCGGACCTTGGCGTCCAGCGCCGACAGCGGCTCGTCCAGCAGCAGCACCTTCGGCTCCAGCGCCAGCGCCCGGGCCAGCGCGATGCGCTGCTGCTGGCCGCCGGAGAGCTGGTGCGGGAAACGGTCGCCGTGCTCGGGCAGGCCGACCAGTTCGAGGAGTTCCGTTGCCCGCTTGCGGCGTGCGGCAGTCCCGACGCCGCGCATCCGCAGGCCGAAGGCGACGTTGTCGGCGGCGCTGAGGTGCGGGAAGAGGCTGTACGACTGGAAGACCATCCCGGCGTTGCGGCGGTGGGCCGGAACGCCGGTGACGTCCTCACCGTCGACGAGCACCTGGCCGGCGTCCGGCTGCTCGAAGCCGGCGACGATCCGCAGGGCGGTGGTCTTGCCGCAGCCGGACGGGCCGAGCAGGGCGACGAGTTCGCCGGGCCGAATGGTCAGGTCGAGGCCGTCGAGGGCGGTGGTGGTACCGAAGACGCGGCGCAGGCCGCGGAATTCCACGGTGGCCCCGCCCGCGTCGCGGACGGCGCTGGCTTCGGTGGCGGTGGCGGTCACGAGGTCTCCTTGACCTTGAGCTTGCGGGAGGACGTACGGAAGGACGGGCCGCGCCCCGCGGCGGCCAGGATCAGCAGCAGCACCCAGGTCAGCACCAGGCTCAGCACGGACACGGCCACCGACATCTGCGCCTGGCTGCCGCCGATGCCCACGATCCACACCGCGAAGGGCGTGAAGCCGAGGATCGAGGCGACCGTGTACTCGCCGAGCACCAGCGCCAGGGTCAGGAAGGCCGTGTTCAGCAGCGCCCCCCGCAGGTTCGGCAGTACGACCCGCAGCACCGCCCGCGCCGGGCTTGCACCGCAGTTGCGGGCGGCCTCGACGAGGGTCACCAGGTCGAGGGCGCGCAGCCCGGCGTCCAGGGTGCGGTAGGCGAGCGGCAGTGCCATCAGGACGTATGCCAGGACCAGGACCACGGGGAAGGAGGGGTTCTGAATCTGCAGGATGGTCTCGTACAGCGGGGTGCGGGCCAGCGTGGTCGGCCCCCAGCGCAGGACCGAGACGATGCCGGCGGTGAGCGCCACGGCGGGCACCACCAGCGGCAGCGAGCAGACGATCTCGATGAGGGTACGCAGCCGGGGAGCCGACAGCCGGACGGCGATCATGGCCGGGACGAGCAGGAGCAGGACCACGACGATGGTGGCGACGGCCAGTTCGAGGGTGAGGCGGAGGCTGGACAGGAAGCCGGCGGCGCCCAGGATGCCGGTGTATGCGCTGAGCGTGAAGCCCTGGTTGGGGACGTCGACGGTGAAGATGACGGAGACGACGAGCGGGCCGAGGAAGTACAGCCCGGCGACGACCGCGACGATGCCCCGCCAGTAGCGGGGGCGGTTCTTCGGCTTCGCGGTGGTCGCGGTTATCGCAGCCATCGGGCGCTCCTTCGCTGCAGCGGGACGTAGACCGCCATCACCAGGCCGGCGATCAGGATCATGTCGAGGCTCAGCGCGAGCGCGACATTGCCCTGCCCGACCAGCACATTGCCGGAGAGCGCGTCGGCGATCTGCAGGGTGATCAGCGGCACCGAGCTGCCGACCATGGCGGCGGCGGTGGCGTAGGCGGCGAAGGCGCTGCCGAAGAGCAGCACGAAGCCGCCGAGGAGGGAGGGAGCGAGAACTGGCAGCGCGACGTGCAGCCAGTACTGGCGGGCGGTCGCACCGTTGTTCTGCGCGGCCTCGCGCCACTGGACGCGCAGGCCCTCCAGGGCGGGGGTGATGGTGAGCACCATCAGCGGGACGAGGAAGTAGAGGTAGACCAGGGTGAGTCCGGAGAAGGTGTAGAGGCTCCAGCCGTGGTCGCCGAGGTGGAAGAGCTTGGTCAGCTCACCGGAGTTGCCGAGGGTGGCGACGAAGGCGAAGGCGAGCGGTACGCCGCCGAAGTTGGCGAGGACGCCGGAGGCGGCGAGTACGGCTTCGCGCAGTGCGCGGAAGCGGGAGGTGACCACCGCCTGGGCGAGCGGCAGTCCGAGGACGACGCCGAGCAGGGCGGTGAGCGCGGACAGCTTGACGCTGCCCATGAGAGCGGTGAAATAGGCCCCGTGGACGGACAGGCTGAGGTTGCCGGTGGTCCACTGGGCGCCGCCGGGGGCGTCGTCGGTGGTGGTGAAGGCGCCGATGGCGATGGCGAGGGCGGGCAGGCCGAAGGCCACTGCGATGAAGAGCAGCAGCGGCAGGACGGCGAGCCAGCCGCCTGGCTTGCGACGCCACATGGAGGGGGCGGACGGGGCGGACGGGGGCGCGAGGGCGGTCCCCGCGCCGCCGCCGAGGTCATCGGCGGCGGCAGGGGACGGCGTCGCGGCGGAAGCCGTGGTCATGGTCGCTGACCTCAGCCGGCCACGGCCTTGGACCAGCCGTCGGTCACGACCTTCTGGGCCTTGTCCGACTGGGCCTGGGTGGGGAACTGCGCGGTGCCGGAGACGGTCGGGAGCTTGGCGGCGGCGGTGGCGTCGAGGGTGCCGGCCGTCTTGAGGGCGTCCATCAGGACCGGGCGGGCGTAGCCCTGGAGCCACAGGTTCTGGCCCTCGGCGCTGTAGAGGTACTCCTCCCACAGGCGCGCGGCGGCCGGGTGCGGGGCCGTCTTGTTGATCGCCTGCGAGTAGTACTGGGCGTAGAGGCCGTCGGACGGGACGGAGACCTTCCAGTCGACGCCCTTGCTCTTGAACTCGGTGGCGTAGCCCGCGTTGAGGTAGTCCCAGTCGATGCTGATCGGCGTCTCGCCGCTTTCGACGGTCGCCGGGGTGGACTCGACGGGGTTGTAGTTGCCGTTCTTCTTCAGCTTGCCGAAGAAGTCCAGGCCGGGCTGGATGTTGTCCAGCGAACCGCCGTTGGCGAGCGCGGCCGCGAAGACGCCGCCGAAGGCGGAGCCGGACTTGGTCGGGTTGCCGTTGAGGGCGACCTGGCCCTTGTACTGCGGCTTGAGGAGGTCGGCGAAGGTCGTGGGACAGGTCTTGACCTTCTTGGCGTCGCAGCCGATGGAGATGTAGCCGCCGTAGTCGTTGTACCAGCGGGCCTGGCTGTCCTTCTGGGCGGCCGGGATCTTGGTGTAGTCCGCCACCTTGTACGGGGCGAGCAGGCCCTGGCTCGCGGCGCTCAGGGCGAAGGTGCTGCCGAGGTCGACGACGTCCGGGGCGCGGTCCTGGCCCTTGCGGGAGGTGATGGCGTTCACCTCGTCCTGGCTGGAACCGGACGGGTTCTCGCTGGTGATCTTGATGCCGGGGTACTTCTTCTGGAACCCGGCTATGACCGCGCCGTAGTTGGCCCAGTCCGGCGGGAGGGCGATGACGTGCAGGGCGCCCTCCTTCTTGGCCGCGGTGGCGAGAGCGTCCAGGCCACCGACGCCGGCGGCAGAGGTTGCCGTCGCTGCGCTGCTGGTCGAGGTGTTGGTGCTGGGCGCCGCACCGCAGGCGCTGAGGGCAAGCGCGGAGGCGACGAGCGTGGCGGCGATGGCTGCGACGCGGGGGACGGTCACGAGAGCTCCTGTACGAGCGAAGGGCGGAGGAGGTGGATAAACCCAAGTTGGCTGTACAACTTAGGGACAGTACGACGGAGCCAGGTGACGGGGAAGTAAACAGACAGGGATTTCTGAGCGGCGCGGATGGGAAAGATCCGGCCATTTCGCCGACCGGGTAGGGTCGGCGGCGCAGATGACCAGTGGGAAGACGGGTGGGGCAGGCGTGGGCGGCACCGGACAGCCGAAGGATCCGAAGGCGCCGCAGACGCTGTACCGCAAGGTCGCGGCCGACCTGAGAGACGCCATAGCGGCGGGAGCGTACGGTTCCGGGGCCCGGCTGCCCGCGGAGGGTGCCCTCGCCGAACGCTACGAAGTCTCCCGCGGCACCATCCGCCAGGCCCTCGCCCTCCTGCGCGCCGATGGCCTCGTCACCTCCCGCCGCGGCACCCGCCGGGTCGTCCTCAGCGACACCCGCGTCCAGAGCTTCGCCGAGCTCACCAGCTTCGCCCGCTGGGCCCGTTCCATCGGCGAGGAGCCCGGCGGCCGCACCATCGCGGTCGTACGAGAGCCCGGCCGGCCGCTGGAGTGCGAGCAACTGCGCCTGGAGAGCGAGGCGTACGTCTACCGGGTGCTGCGGCTGCGTACGCTCTCGGGGCGGCCGGTGATGGTCGAGCGGGCCGTCTACCCGGAGTGGGTAGGGGAGTTGGTCGAGCGCTTCCCGCGCGAGGCCGACTCGCACAGCACCTTGCTGGAGGGCCACGGCGTGCTCTTCACGGACGCCGACCACACGATCGACCTGGCCCCGGCCGATACCGAGGACGCCGTCCTGCTGGAATGCGGGGTCGGCGACGCGCTGCTGCGCGAGCGCCGCCGCTCGACCGATTCGACCGGCACACCGGTGGAGTGGTCCGACGACCGCTATCTGCCGGGCACGGTCGCCTTCACGGTGCACAACTCGACGGCGTCGACGGCTCTTTCGCGGCGCACGTCGCAGTAGACCGCGACGGATGAGAAAAACGGGTGGGACAAGGTGGTGAGGGAGGGAGTCATGCGTGTGTGAAGGCGGAGAAAGAAGCCATCAGGCAACCGCGGGGCGCGAGAGGCGCGCGGCGAGCTACCGGGTCAGGGGCGACACGACGACGACCACACTCGACCGAAGTCGATGTGGTCGCGGGTGACCAGCTGACAAGTACGCATGGCGACAGTGGAACAGTACAGCGCGCTCCCGTCAACACCACGTGAGACGCGCCGCAGAGCATCTGGACGTGCTTGACAGCGGGTGATGCCCTGGGCTTAGCCTCATGGCAGGTCGCCGCTGCGGCCCGCCGCGTTGAGGGACGCGGCTGTGTGCAGGCAAGACCCGTGATCAATCTGTGCATCCACGGAGCCTCCGCATGCCTGCATCCTCGTCCGCGTCTTCTTCCGCTTCTTCCGCGTTTCCACCACCGACTTCGCCGCCTTCACTCG
Organism: Streptomyces soli; assembly: GCF_003999195.1. Classification (GTDB taxonomy): domain Bacteria; phylum Actinomycetota; class Actinomycetes; order Streptomycetales; family Streptomycetaceae; genus Actinacidiphila; species Actinacidiphila soli. The sequence goes on along the minus strand of NZ_RJVR01000361.1, from coordinate 4,341 downwards.
TGATCGTCGGCGCCGGCCCGCGTGGCACCGGTCTCCTGGAGCGCATCGCCGCCAACGCCGCCGAGCTGTACGACGGCGGCCGCCTGGACATCCACCTCGTGGACCCCTTCCCGCCCGGCGGCGGGCGGGTGTGGCGGCACGAGCAGTCACCGTTGCTGTGGATGAACTCCATGGCGGAGGACGTGACGATGTTCACCGACGCGTCCGTGGAGTCGGAGGGCCCCATACGCCCCGGCCCGTCTCTCGCGGAGTGGTCGGCGCGGATCAGGAGCGGCGAGCTCGCGATCACCGGTTTCGACGGCCAACTCGACGCCGAGGCACGTGACCTGACGTCGCAGAGCTTCGCGAGCAGGCGGCTGCAGAGCGCGTACATGCGGTGGGTCTACGAGCAGGCCACCGCCGCGCTCCCGCCCGGGATCGCCGTGCACCTCCACCCCCACCGGGCGGTCCGGGTGACCGGCTCCCGCGAGGGGCGGCAGAGCGTGTGGCTGGAGGGCCGCGCCGAGCCGGTGACCGGGGATCTCGTCGTGCTGGCGCTCGGCCATCTGGACGCCGAGCCGGACGCAGAGCAGCGGGGCCTGGCGGCGTTCGCGGCGGAGCACGGGCTGGTGCATCTGCCGCCGGAGTTCACGGCGGACAGCGATCTGTCGGTGCTGGCCCCCGGCGAGCCGGTGATCGTACGGGGCTTCGGGCTGGCCTTCGTGGACCTCATGGTGCTGCTCACCGAGGGCCGGGGCGGGCGGTACGAGGAGGACGGCGCCAGCGGCGAGCTGACGTACCACCCGTCCGGGCAGGAGCCCGTGCTGCACATCGGCTCGCGGCGCGGCGTGCCGTACCGCTCCAAGATCGGCTACGCCTGGAGCGGCGAACGCCCGCCGCTGCCCCGGTACTTCGGCCCGGCGCAGGTGGACGAGCTGCTGGCCCGGCCCGGGCGGCCGGACTTCCGACGGGAGATCTGGCCGCTGATCGCCAAGGAGCTGGGCTTCGCCCACTACCACGAGCTGTTCAGCGCCCACCCGGAGCGTACGACCCTCACCTGGCCGGAGTTCGACGCCCGGTACGCCGCCGCCGACCCCGGCAGCGCCGAGCTGCACGCCCTGGTCGCCGCCGCCGTGCCCGATCCCGCCGACCGGCTGGACCTGGCGGCGCTGGACCAGCCGCTGGCGGGGGTGCGCTTCGGCGACTTCGACCTGCTGCAGGAAGGCCTGCGCCACCACATCACCGCCGACCTCGCCCGCCGCCATGACCCGGCCTACAGCCCCGACTTGGCCGTTTTCCTCGGGCTGCTGTCGGTGTACGGGCAGATGCTGCGGCTCGGCGACATCGGGGAGTGGTGGCACGGCTTCTTCAGCTATGTCGCGTCAGGCCCGCCGGGGCCCCGCCTGCGGCAACTCCTCGCGCTGTCCAAGGCGGGGGTCGTCCGCTTCCTCGGGGCGGACACGTCGGTCGCCGCCGACCCCGTGCTCGGCGTCTTCCGGGCCAGCAGCCCGAGCGTGCCCGGCGCGAGCGTCGAGGCGCAGGCGCTGGTCGAGGCCCGGCTGCCCGGCCCGACCGTGGACCGTACCCGGGACCCGCTGCTGCGCTCGCTGCACGAGCAGTACGGGGAGGACGGGGCCGGCGTGACCTCCACCCAGGCCGGGCTGGTGGCCGTCACCGCCGAGGACGGCCGGGTCATCGACCGCTCCGGCCGCCCGCACCCGCGCCGCTTCGCACTCGGCCCGCACACCGACGCCCGGTCCGCCGGCGCCTTCACCCGCCCGGGCACCAACGGCCCGGCCTTCCGGCAGAACGACGCGACCGCCCGCGCCCTGCTGACCTTCCTGCGCGCGGCGTCCTCCTGTACCGGCTGTACCGGCGCGCTCAGCGCCTGAGCGCCCCGCCGCACTCTCTCGCTTCCGTGGAGCCGGCACAGCTCGCCGAACGCGGCGCCCTGGACTTCGTCACCCTTGACGACTCCCTCGCGCCGCCGCAGGACGGCGCCGGCCGGCTCGACGCGCTCGCCGTACTCACCCGGGTCGCCCCGGTCACCGACCGGATCGGCCTGGTACCGACCGTCACCACCACCCACACCGAGCCGTTCCACGTGTCGGCCGCCCTCGCCACCCTCGACTGGGTGAGCGGGGGCCGGGCCGGCTGGACCGTCGACGTGTCCACCACCGGGGCCGAGGCCCGGCACTTCGGCCGCCGTCCGGTCGCCGTACGGGCCGTTGTCGCTGACCGGCACCTTCTGGCTGGTCGACGCGGTGGACGGCCGCATCGAGGGCGTGCCGGGCCACTGGGCCGAGGCCCCCGACGGAGAGACGGTGATCCTGACCGAACGACAGGCCCTCACCAGCTGAGGCGGCGTCACCGGACAGCGTCCCCAGGGGATTCCAGTTCCCCCGGGGGCGTTGTTTCGTGTTGATGACGCGGCCGAAAGTCGCCCTTGTGTCTTCCTTTGGTGGTCTGAATACTCCCGCCCAAGCGCTTTGTCAGGGGCACGTATGCCTTGTCTCTGTCTGCTCCACGACTCCAACCCACGGGAGGCACGAGTGAGACTCAAGCGCACCACCCCCACGACCCCCCGAAACACCTTCGCGAGACGCGCGCGGCTGATCGCCGTGGCATCCGGCCTGCTGGCGGTCACCGCGCTCACCCTGCCCGCCGCCCAGGCTGCCCCGGCCGCCAAGGCCTCGCCCGGCGCCGCGGCCGACCTCGCCACGTCCCTCGGATCCACCGTCACCGCCGGCTCGTACTACGACGTCAAGGCCAAGGCCACCGTCGTCAACGTCACCACCGCCGCCGCCGCCCAGACCGTCCGCGCCGCGGGCGCCGTACCCCGGCTGGTCACGTACAGCTCCGCCCAGCTCGCCAAGGCGGGCGACGCCGCAAGGGCCGCCGACATCGGCGGCACGGCCTGGGGTGTCAACCCCCGGACGAACAAGCTCGAGATCAGCGCGGACAGCACTGTCTCGCGCGCCGAGCTGGCCACGCTGGCGTCCACCACCGCCTCCTACGGCAGCGCGGTGAGCATCCAGCGGGTCTCCGGGAAGTTCAGCAGGCTGATCACCGGTGGCAGTGCCATCTACGGTGGCCAGTACCGGTGTTCGCTGGGCTTCAATGTCGTCAGCGGCAGTACGTACTACTTCCTGACCGCCGGTCACTGTGGCCAGGTCGCGTCGACCTGGTACTCCAACTCCGGTCACACGACGACGCTGGGCACCAACGTCAGCTACAGCTTCCCGACCAACGACTACGCGCTGGTCAAGTACTCCAACACTTCAATCACCAAGACCGGCGGCGCCGGGAACACCGACATCACCAGCTCGGCCAACGCCTACGTCGGCGAGTCGGTGCTGCGCTCCGGTTCCACCACCGGAATCCACTCCGGCTCGGTCACCGGGCTCAACGCCACCGTCAACTACGGCGGCGGTGACGTCGTCTACCAGATGATCCGCACCAATGTGTGCGCCGAGGGCGGCGACTCCGGCGGTCCGCTCTACACCTCCGGCGGCATCGCTCTCGGTCTGACGTCGGGCGGCAGTGGCAACTGCACCTCCGGCGGCACGACCTACTTCCAGCCGGTCGTCGAAGCCCTGAACAACTACGGGGTGAGCGTCTACTGACAGGTCTGCTGATACGCCCACTGGCAACGGCCTGACGGACGCCGCGCCCGACCGCCCCCTCCGGGCGGCTGGGCGCGGCGTCTTTCCTGTGGCCCTCTTGTGCGCCTCCCGGAAGGTCGCGATACTCCTGGAGTGCTTGTCAGGGACATGACCTAGAAGGTCTGTTTTCCTGCCTGCGCCTCACGGACCCGCACCCAAGGGACCTCTCCACCCCCCACAGGAGGAAACAAGTGAGGAACACGCGCACTACCAACCCCCACAGCGGCATCGCGAGACGAGCCCGGCTGATCGCCGTCGCCGCCACTGGCCTGCTGGCCGCCACCGCGCTCGCCACGCCCAGCGCCCAGGCCGCCCCCACGGTCCAGGCACGCTCACAGGCGGCCGTCGACATTGCCAGGACGCTCGGCTCCGGCGCCACCGCCGGCTCGTACTACGACACCGAGGCCAAGACCTTCGTCGTCAACATCACCGACGCCTCCGACGCCTCGGCCGTACGCGCCTCCGGCGCCGTCCCCAAGGTCGTCAAGTACAGCACCGCCCAGCTCAACAAGGCCGGCGACGCCACCAAGGCCGCCGACATCGGCGGCACCGCCTGGGCCGTGCACCCGACAACCGACCAGCTCGTCGTCACCGCCGACTCCACCGTCACCAAGGCCGAACTGGCCAAGCTGAAGAAGGCCACCGCTTCCTATGGCGACGCGGTCGTCATCAAGCGCAGCTCCGGTACCTTCAACAA
>NZ_RJVR01000326.1 GCF_003999195.1 Streptomyces soli | reverse complement strand
AATGTCGTCAGCGGCAGTACGTACTACTTCCTGACCGCCGGTCACTGTGGCCAGGTCGCGTCGACCTGGTACTCCAACTCCGGTCACACGACGACGCTTGGCACCAACGTCAGCTACAGCTTCCCGACCAACGACTACGCGCTGGTCAAGTACTCCAACACTTCGGTCACCAAGACCGGCGGCGCCGGGAACACCGACATCACCAGCTCGGCCAACGCCTACGTCGGCGAGTCGGTGCTGCGCTCCGGTTCCACCACCGGAATCCACTCCGGCAAGGTGACCGCGCTCAACGCCACCGTCAACTACGGCGGCGGTGACGTCGTCTACCAGATGATCGACACCACCGTCTGCGCCGAGGGCGGCGACTCCGGCGGCCCGCTCTACACCTCCGGCGGCATCGCCCTCGGACTCACCTCCGGCGGCAGCGGCGACTGCACCTCCGGCGGCGAGACCTTCTTCCAGCCCGTGACGGAGGCGCTCAGCAACTACGGCGTCAGCGTCTACTAGGAGTTCCGCGAACTCCTCCGCTGACCGCGACGGGCCCGGGCTGTGCTGCGCCCCGGGCCCGTCGCGGTCAGTTCCTGTCCGCGACGGGTGCCAGACTTGGGCCCATGCTGGAAACCTCGGCCCGCCTGCTGCGGCTCCTCTCGCTCCTCCAGTCCCGCCCCGACTGGACCGGCCCCGACCTGGCCCAGCGGCTCGACGTGACCGCCAGGACCGTACGGCGTGACGTGGAGCGGCTGCGCGCCCTCGGCTACCCGGTGCACGCCACCCCCGGGACGGCGGGCGGCTACCGGCTGGGCGCGGGGGCGGCGCTGCCCCCGCTGCTGCTGGACGACGAGGAGGCGATCGCGGTCGCGCTGTGCCTGCGTACCGGCACCGACGGCAGCGTGGAGGGCATAGAGGAGACCTCGCTGCGAGCCCTCGCCAAGCTGGAGCAGGTGCTGCCCTCCCGGCTGCGGCACCGGGCGCAGGCCATGCAGGCGGTCGCCGTCTCGCAGCGCAAGTCTCCGGCGGCCGTCGGCCAGGACGTGCTCACCGTCATCGGCGCCGCCTGCCGCGACCGCGAGCGGCTGCGCTTCGACTACCGCGACCACGGCGGCACTTCGAGCCGCCGCACCGTGGAGCCCTACCGCCTCGTCCACCACGCCCGCCGCTGGTACCTGCTCGCCTGGGACACCGACCGCGCCGACTGGCGCAGCTTCCGCGTCGACCGCATGCACCCCAAGCCCCCCACCGGCCCTCGCTTCACACTCCGCGAGCCGCCCATGGACGCCGCCGCCTACGTCGCGCGGGGCGTCACCTCGCGTGCGTACCGCTACCAGGCGGTCGTCACCCTGCACACCAACGCCGAGGCCGTCACCCAGTACACCTCCTCCGGCTTCGGCACCGTCGAGGCCGTCGACGGCCAGACCTGCCTGCTGCGCACCGGCGCCGAATCGCTGGACGCGCTCGCCGTCTACATCGGCATGATCGGCGTCGACTTCGAGGTCCACGAGCCGCCCGAGCTCATCAAGCACCTACGCACCGTGGCCGACCGGCTGGCGAGAGCGACGGATCCCGGGCTATAAGGAGGTTGTCACCAGACGATCATCCGACGGAGCGTAACTCCGCCTCGTCCAGGAGTCGGGAAGCGGCCGATGCCGAGGGCATCGGCCACCGCTGAGACGTCCGCCGCCGCGTCCGCGACACGGCGGCGAGGATGCCGGGCGGAGCCGCCGTAGCCGGGCCGGTCGTACGTGATCAGCCTGACGCGCCGATCGCGCAGGGCCGCCTCGTCCGGCACCGGGCCGAGCCTGCTGCCCGGTGTGCCGTGCAGCAGGAAGACCGGCCTGCCCTCCGGGTCCCCGAAGGCCTCGGCAGCCAGTTCCCGGCCGCTCGATGTCCCGACCAAACGCATCCCGCCATCCTGCCCCAGCGGGGCCCCGAGAGGTACCGTGGAATCACCGCCCCTGCGGGGCTCCGCCGGGGTGACGGGCTCGTGATGCCGCGCGGGGCGCGGATGGCAGGGGGCCGTGATGGTCGTGGAGTTGGTGGCAGCGGTGCTGTCGGCCGGTGCGGTGTACGCCCTCGCTGGAATGCGGGTTGTGCAGCAATTCGAGCGGGGCGTGGTCTTCCGGCTGGGGAAGCTGCGGAACGACGTCCGCGGTCCGGGCTTCACCATGATCATTCCGGGTGTCGACCGGCTGCGTAAGGTCAATCTGCAGATCGTGACGATGCCCGTGCCCGGCCAGGACGGCATCACCCGGGACAACGTCACCGTCAAGGTCGACGCCGTCGTCTACTTCAAGGTCATCAACGCGGCGGACGCCGTCATCAACGTCGAGGACTACCGCTTCGCCGTCTCGCAGATGGCCCAGACCTCGCTGCGCTCGATCATCGGCAAGAGCGATCTGGACGATCTGCTGTCCAACCGTGAGAAGCTCAACCAGGGCCTTGAGCTGATGATCGACAGCCCGGCCATCGGGTGGGGTGTGCAGATCGACCGCGTCGAGATCAAGGACGTCTCCCTTCCGGAGACCATGAAGCGGTCGATGGCCCGGCAGGCCGAGGCCGACCGTGAGCGCCGCGCACGCGTCATCAACGCCGACGCGGAGCTCCAGGCCTCCAAGAAGCTCGCGGAGGCAGCCGGCGTCATGTCCGAACAGCCCGCCGCGCTCCAGCTCCGCCTGCTTCAGACGGTCGTGGCCGTCGCCGCGGAGAAGAACTCGACGCTCGTCCTTCCCTTCCCCGTCGAGCTGCTGCGCTTTCTCGAACGAGCCGCCCCAGCGCAGGCCGCCCAGCCCTCGGCCGCGCCGCCCTCCGCTGCGCAGCCCTTGACAGAGCCGCCGGCGCCGACCGCGCCGCCGATGGTCGAGCGGGAGCTCGACCGCCCCGAGCTGGGCGAGTAGGTTCGCTGGGTCGGTGGCCACCTGGCCGGGACCTATGGCCGGCTGGTCAACGCAGCGGGGCCTGCTTCCCGCATACGCTTGGGGGATGACCGACGGCACGGGGGTCCGGCCTGGGTGCCGCGGTCGCTGTCGCCCGGTGAGCCGGCGGCGGACGCCGCACAGGTCCCGGTTCGGCGCACCCGCCGGGACTGGGCGGTGGAGATGCTGCTCTTCTCGGCGGCGTACGCCCTGACCGAGGAGGGGCCGATCGACCAGATGCTGTGGAACCCCACCTACGGCGGTTTCGAGACTTTGTCCCCGTGGAGCCCGGGACGCGCTCAGCGGCGGCCGGGGCTCTTCTCGCGCACCGTCTCCTGCAGCGGGAACGCCATCACCGTGGCACCCACGTGCACGGTCCCCGCCGTACGGGGCGCCCGCGCCTCCTCGTGGAGGTTGACCAGCAGCGCGGCCAGTCGGTGCCGGAAGTCGTCCCAGGCATCCGGCGACAGCCACAACTCCGCGTCGGTGGTGACCCCTTCACCGGGCGCGCGGCGCGCGGCCCGCTCGCGGAGGTTGAGCGACAGCACCTCCGCCAACATGGGGGCACCGTCCTGCCGCTGATCGGGCACCGACGTGTCGTGGACCGCCTGGTAACGGCGTTCCTGGCCACCCCGATTCGGGCGGACCTCGGCCAGTTCCACCAGGCCGACGGCGGCGAGCCGGCGCAGGTGCTGGCTGGCCAGGGCCTGCGATATGCCGAGCTCGCGGGCCAGCTCCGCGGCGGATTGGGGTCCGGTCCAGGTGAGGCTCATCATGCGCAGCCGTACAGGGTGTGCCAGGGCTCTAAGTGTGGGGTCGGTCGCCGTCATGCGCGACAGTAAATCGTGCTGGACCCTTGCCTCCGCAACCCCCTAGCGTTTGCTTGGTGGTCGAGGCTGTGACGTGGGGGACGGTTGTGGAGTGGGGGGCGGTACGGTGCTGCAGGAGCGAGGCGGCCGTGCTTGTCTTGCGGGGGGTCTGAGCTGCGGGTTCGGTGGTTGCGCGATGCGGGTTGAGGGCGGGATCCGGGTGAAATCCCTCACGGGGTCAGGCGGCGTGGCTCGGGGCGCCGGACGCGTACCGACTTCGCCCTTTTTTGAGCGGCTCGGTTCGCCTCCGTTGCGCTTAGAGGCCGCGCGAATAGGTGGGGCGGCGTCGCGTACCGATGGCTCTCGCCTGGCGGCGTAGTCGCCGGCTCACCGCCGTCGGCACGGCGGGCGTGCTTACCTCGGTGTGGTGCCTGCGCCCAGCGCGAAGGCCCGCCGCTCGTGCCAGTGCTCCGCCCCGTCCCGTACGAAGAGATGCACCGCCGTGACGCGCGCGCGGACCGGCGCCGTGCCGCTGAGCGCGGCCTCTATGGCGTCGTACGTGGCCGGGTCCTGGCCGTGCGCCACGGTCAGATGCGGGACCACGTCATCGAACTGCCCGCCGTGCGGTGGCGCTTCGGGCCAGCGGGCGGCGACGGCCTCCGTGAGCGCACGGAAGGGCGCGTCCGGGTCCGGCGCGAGGTAGAGGACGTCGGGGAAGCGCCCGCAGTGGGCGAAGCGGACCTCGAAGGGGTCGTGGGCGCCGATGAGTTCGACGAGGGCGTTGACGACGGCCGCGTCGAGGCGGCTCTCGTGGAGGAAGGGGTACAGCACGGTCACGTGCGCAGGAACCCCGGCGGCGGCCGAGGAGTCGTACCGGTCGCGCCATGCGCCGACCAGCGGCTCGGCCTCCGGGAGCTTGACGATCAGTGCTGTCTCGCCTGCTGCCATGGGCGGCATCCTGTCAGGACCGTAGGGTGAACTGCCATGGAGTATTCGCCTGAGCGCATCGATGAAGCCGACCGGGAGATCCACGCGTTCCTGCCCGAGCCCGGCCGGGCCGCGCGCCTCGCGGCCGAGGCGCGGTCGCCGGCGCCGGGCGGGCCATTGCGGGGTGTCCTGTTCGGGGTGAAGGACATCATCCACGTCGACGGGCTGCCGACCGGGGCCGGGTCGGCGGTGCCGCCTGATGTGTTGGCCGGGGCGGAGGCGGCGCTGGTGAGCCGGTTGAGGGCGGCGGGGGCGCTGGTGGCGGGGAAGACGGTGACGGCCGAGTTCGCGGTGACCGCGCCGGGCCCGACCCGGAATCCGCACAACTTGGCGCACACGCCCGGCGGTTCGAGCAGTGGGTCGGCGGCGGCTGTCGCGGCCGGGATGGTGCCGCTGGCTGTGGGCACCCAGACGGTGGGCTCGGTCATCCGGCCGGCGGCGTACTGCGGGGTGGTCGGTTTCAAGCCCACGTACGGGCGCATACCGGTGGACGGGGTGATCGCCAACGCCCCGAGCTTCGACACGGTCGGGGTCTTCGCGCCGGATGTGGCGGGCGTGGTGCGGGGTGCGGCCGTCCTGTGCGACGCCTGGCGGACAGTACCGTCCGAGGGACGGCGGTCGCCGGTGCTCGGCGTTCCCGCGGGGCCCTATCTGGAGCGCGCCGGGGCGGAGGCGCTGGAGGCATTCAACGCGCAGGCCGAGCAACTCGGTTCGGCCGGATTCGAGGTCCGGGAGGTGCCGGTCATGGCGGACTTCGACGCCACCGTGCGCCAGCTCTTCACCATGAACCGTTACGAAGTCGCCCGCACCCACGCCGACTGGTTCCCCCGCCACGGGCACCTCTACCGCGAGCAGACCGTCGCCGCGATCCGCCAGGGCCACGCCGTCGATCCCGCCGACTACGCCCGAGCGTCGCGCGATCGCGAGGACTTCCGCGACCGCCTCCTCACCGCCATGTACGACCACTCCGTCGACCTCTGGCTCACCCCCGCCGCCACCGGCCCCGCCCCCCTGGGCCTCGGCACCACCGGCGACTCCGTCATGTGCCTCCCCTGGAGCAACGCGGGCTTCCCCTCGGTGACCCTCCCCGCCGGCCGCGCCGCGAACGGCCTTCCCCTCGGCCTGCAGTACGTCGCCCGCCCCGGCGCCGACGAGGAACTGCTGGCCTGGGCGGCGGCCCTTCAGGCGCTTCAGCCGACCTCGAGCCGCAGCCGCACGTAGTCCGCCCCACCGGGCCCCGGGATGCGGTGCCCGGTGGCGCGCCAGCCGTGGCGGGCGTAGAAGGCGCGGGCTCGGGTGTTCCGTGCCCAGACGTCGAGGGTGCCGTGGGGGAGGGCGGCGGCGCGGAGGGCATCAACGTAGGCGTCGTGAAGGGGGTGCTCCAGGCGGGCCGCAGCAGGCCTCGCCGGTACGCGACTCCGGGGCCGGCGGCCCGGGAGGGCGGGACGCGGGGCCCGCCGGGCTCGGCGGGGTGGACCTGGATCTGGTACAGCTCGGTGTCCGCGAGCGCCCCCATGGACAGGACACCACAACCGCGCCGTCGGCGCGCACGGCGCACAGGGTGGTCCGGTCGGCCCGTTCGACGGCGCGGGCCCAGCCGGCGGCGCGCCCGGCGTGTTCGGCGGGGTCGGTCAGCTCGGCCTCGCTCAGGCCGCCGGCCCGGTAGTAGGCGGTACGGGCGGCGGTATGGACCGCGAGCATCGCGTCGAGGTCGGCGGGGGTCGCGGGGCGGATCTCCATGGTGGTCGGGACGCGGCGAGGGGGCGGGCGGTTCCGACCCGGGACGTGCGGCTGTGCTCGGCCGGGCCGGGGCGGGATCAGCCAGGGCGGCCGGGGCGGGCCTGGTGGCGCTAGCGGAGGTGGACCAGGACCCGCCCGGTGTTGGTCGCGTCGGTCTCCACCCGGACGTAGAGCTTCTTGATGTGCTTCTGCGCGAGGAAGGCGAGCACCCTCTTCTTCAACTGGCCCGTGCCCTTTCCGGGGATGATCTCGACGACGTCGACCCCCGTACGCGCAGCTCGGAAGAGGGTCTCCCGCAGCGCGAGGTCGATGTCGCGGTTGTTGCGGAAGATCGGGTGCAGGTCCAGCGTGAGCAGGGTGATCGCCTCCGATCGGCTCGAGCATCGGGTCCGCCGTGCGTCCCCCTGACGATCGGAGGGTACGTCCTGCGAGCGCGTCGCACAGCCGTGAGGCCGCGATCGCGACCACTCCGGGGTGACGAACGTCATCGCGCCGGGCCGATACGGGCGCCCCTCAGAGCGGCAGGCGCCAAGTCCGCTGCCCTGCCCGGGAGATGGCCGGGAGGCAGCTGTTCCGGCCACGGATTCGAACGTCTCGGCGGCGGACACGCGTCCTGTGAAGTCGCTGACCTGGGACGACCGCGCTAAGCTAATCGAACGAACGTACGAGGAGCGTTTCGGGCGAATGGCTGAAAAGGGGCGGAGTGATGGAGGTGTGGCATGGCGGGCTTCGCCCATCTGCATATCGCGTCCGGTTACTCCGAGCGGTACGGCGCCGCGCACCCCGAGCACCTCGTGCAGCGGGCGGCCGAGCGAGGGATGGAGGCGCTGGCGCTGACCGACCGGGACACCGTCACCGGGGCCGTACGGTTCGCCGAGGCGTGTGCGGGGGCGGGTATCCGGCCCGTCTTCGGGATCGACCTCGCGGTGGAGGCGCTCGCGTCGGCGCTGCCGGCCCAGCGGCGCCGGACGCCGGTGCGCGGGGGCGCCCATGTGATGGAGCCGTCGCTGCGGTTCGTACTGCTGGCCCAGGACGGGGAGGGCTGGGCGCGGCTGTGCCGGATCACCTCCGCCGCCCACGTGGGCACCGCGAGCCAGGCCGCCCCGGTCCAGGTGTCGTGGGAGGCGCTGCGCGAGCACGGCGGCGCCGGCCTGACCGTACTGCTCGGGCCGCTGTCGGAGCCGGTGCGGGCGCTGGCGGCGGGCCGGGAGGACGTCGCGGTGAAGCTCCTGGCGCCGTGGCGGGAGGTCTTCGGCGACGGGGTGCGGCTGGAGGCGGTCGTACACGGCCGCCCCGGCACCGGCCCGGGGTCGCTACGGCTCGCCGCGCGCACCCTGGCGCTGGCCGACCGGACCCATACCACCGCCGTCCTCTCCAACGCCGTCCGCTACGCCGACCCGGACCAGCACCGGCTTGCCGACGTGCTGGACGCCGCCCGGCTGCTGCGGCCGATCGACCGGCGCCGGCTGGACGGCGGGCAGCGCTGGCTCAAGGGGCCCCAGGAGATGGCGCGGGTCGCCCAGGCGGTCGCCGAACACGCGGAGGCCGGCCCACGACGGGCGGGCCGTCTGCTCGCCGACACCGCCGCCACCGCGGCCGCCTGCCGCCTCGACCCCGCCGCGGACCTCGGGATCGGATCCCGGCACTTCCCCGAACCGGAGGTCGTCGGCGCGGGCCCGGGCGGGGCGGGGGAGCTGTTGCGGCAGCGGTGTGAAGCCGGTCTGGTCCGGCGCGGCCTGGACCGCGACCAGGCCGCACTCGGCAGGCTGGAGGAGGAGCTGAAGATCATTACCAAGCTGGGGTACGACTCGTATTTCCTTGCCGTCGATCAAGTCGTCGCCGATATACGGGAGTTGGGTATCCGGGTTGCCGCTCGCGGCTCGGGTGCGGGTTCGATGGTCTGCCACTCGCTGGGGATCGCCACGGCCAATCCGCTCGACCACCGCTTGCTGTTCGAACGTTTCCTGAGCGAGTTGCGGCCGTCGCTGCCGGACATCGACATCGACGTGGAATCGGCGCGCAGGCTGGAGTGCTACGACGCGATCTTCGCCCGCTTCGGCAGCGAGCGGGTCGCGGTCACCGCGATGCCCGAGACGTACCGGGCCCGCAGGGCGCTGCGGGACACCGGCCTGGCGCTGGGCATTCCGCCGGACGAGGTGGACCGGATCGCGAAGAGCTTCCCGCACCTGCGGGCCTGCGACATCACCAACGCGCTCACCGAACTGCCCGAGCTGCGGCAACTCGCATCGGAAGCGGAACGGTACGGGCCGCTGTGGGAGCTCGCCGAGGGCCTCGACTCGCTGGTCCACGGCATGGCCATGCACCCGTGCGGGGTGATCATCAGCGACGCGACGCTGCTGGACCGGCTGCCGGTGCAGCCCACGCCCCAGGGCGACTACCCGATGGCGATGGCGGCGAAGGAGGAGGTCGAAATCCTGGGCAACATCAAGCTCGACGTCCTGGCCGTACGGATGCAGTCGGCGATGGCCCATGCCGTCGCCGAGATCGAGCGGGCGACCGGCGACCGTATCGATCTGGACGATTCGCGGCAGGTCCCGCTGGATGACGTCTTCGCCTTCAAGCTCATCCAGGAGAGCCAGACGATCGGCATGTTCCAGCTCGAGTCACCCGGTCAGCAGGATCTCCTGTCGCGGCTGCAGCCCCGTGACGTCCAGGACGTCATCGCCGACATCAGCCTCTTCCGCCCCGGGCCGGTGGCCGGCGGCATGCCCGAGCGGTACATCGCCGCCCGGCACGGCGGCGACCCGCACTACGCCCACCCCGCCCTCGAACCCGTCCTCGCCGACACCTACGGGGTGACCATCTGGCACGAGCAGATCATCGAGACGCTGCATGTGATGACCGGCTGCGACCTGGCGGAGGCTGAGATCGCCCGGCGGGCGCTCGGCGACAAGGAGCGGTTGCCCGACATCAAGGTGCGGTTCCACGAGCTGGCCGCCGCCCGTGGCTACAGCCCCGAGGTCCGCGACGAGGTGTGGGCGACCGTCGAAGCCTTCGGTGCGTACGGGTTCTGCCGGGCACACGCGGTCGCCTTCGCCGTACCCGCCCTGCAGAGTGCCTGGCTGAAGGCCCACTTCCCGGCTTTTCTGCTGGCCGGCCTCCTGGAGCACGATCCCGGTATGTGGCCCAAGCGGGTCATCGTCTCCGACGCCCGCCGTCGCGGCGTCCCGGTCCTGCCCGTCGACGTCAACCGCTCCCGGGTCGAGCACACGGTGGAGCGCGCCGACGGAGACCGGTGGGGGGTGCGGCTCGCGCTGTCCGGGGTGCGCGGGATCAGTGAGGACGAGTGCGCGCGGATCGCGGCCGGGCGGCCGTACGGATCGTTGTCAGACTTCTGGCAGCGGGCCCACCCCAGCCGGCCGGTCGCCGAACGCCTCGCCGAGATCGGCGCCCTGTCCTGCCTGCACGACGGCACGCTCACCCGGCGGGATCTGCTGCTGCAGATCGCCGAACTCCACCGGCAGTCCAGGGTCCGTACCGCCGGCAAGGGGCAACTGCCCATCGAGGCAGGTGCGATCGGCGGAACGGAGTCGAGCGGTCTGCCGGAGATGACCGGGCGGGAAGCCCTCAACGCGGAGCTGAACACTCTCGGGATAGACGTCTCCAGGCACCTGATGGAGCACCATCACCGGCTGCTGCGGGAGATCGGCGCTACCGACGCCGCCCACCTGGCCGGACTGCGAGCAGGGCAGCAGGTCCTCGTCGCCGGAGTACGTGCCTCCACGCAGACCCCGCCGATCGCCAGCGGCAAGCGCATCATCTTCGTCACCCTGGAGGACGGCTCCGGCCTGGTCGACCTGGCGTTCTTCGAGGACTCCCACGAAGCCTGCGCGCATACGGTCTTCCACAGCGGGCTGCTGCTGGTGCGCGGGACGGTGCAGGTCCGCGGCACCCGGCGGACGATCGTCGGGACCATGGCCTGGGACCTGGACCGGATCGCCGCCGCCCGGCGCGACAACGGTCCCGAAGCCGCACTCAAGCTGCTCGGCGCGGACGGCCCGCGGCCCACCCCCGCGCAGCCGCAGCGCACCCTTCCCGACGGCACGGCAGGCGCCCGCCTGCATCCCTACGCCGACCTGCAACCCGCCGGCACCCGCTCGGCCGACCTGCGAAAGCTCGGTCACCGCAGCCCGGGGAGCGCGGGATGACCACCCGCCCACGGCACATCGCCCACATGCACCTGCACGGCGAACTGGACGAAGGACGGTACGCGGAGGTGCTGGACCTGCTGGCCGGAATCACCCCCCGCGTCCAGGCCTTCCCGCCCCACGCCGTCCAGCTCGACCTGACCTCGGCGCTCAGATACTTCGACCTCAACCCGTACGACCTGGTACAGATGGCGAAGATGCGTCTGATGGCCCTCTACGACATCGAAAGCAGCTCGGGCCTGGCCAGTAACCGCATGCTGGCCGCCATGGCGGCTGCCGCGTCCGCACCGGGACGTACCCTCCAGGTCCTCGCCGACCAGGCCGCGGCCTGGCTGCGGCCCCGACCGGTGACCGCGCTGCCCGGAATCGGCCGGGCGACCGCGACCACGCTCGGCAAGTACGGTCTGCACACCATCGGGCAGGTCGCCGACCTCCCGGCGGCGACCCTCCAACGCCTCCTGGGCGTCGGCCAGGCCCGACTGTTGGCCGAACGCGCCCGCGGCCACGACCCCCGCCCGGTCACCCCGAAGGCACCCGCGGCCCACATGACCGCCGACCTCGTCCTCGACCGGGACTGCCTCGACCCGGAACAGCACCACCGCGCCGTCCTCGCGCTCGCCGAGCAGCTCGGCCAGCGCCTGCGGACCGAGGGCCAGGTCACCGGCCACCTCACCCTCACCGTCCGCTACGCCGACCGCAGTTCCACCACCCGGACCCGCACCCTTACCGAACCCACCAGCCACTCACCCGCCCTGGCCGTCACCGCGCTCGGCCTCCTGACCGCCCTGGGACTGCAGCGCGCACGTGTGCGCGCCTTCGCCCTCCGCACCGACGACCTGCGGCCGGCCGACGACGCTCACCATCAACTCTCCCTGGACCCCGGCGACGACCGCGCCCGCGCCGCGGAGGCCGCCGCCGACCGCGCCCGCCGCCGCTTCGGGCTGGACGCCGTACACCCCGCCACGCTGGCCGCCGACCGGAGCGGCACCTGACGCCAGCGGTCGGGCCGACGAGGCTCTTTATCGCGCCTCGGAGGTCGCATAAGGCCACTAGGTGAATTCTTTACCAACGAGTAGCTAGCTCCTTTTGTTACTGGCGCGTAAATTGACGGAAGCTCAGCAACCTTGTGATCCGGATCACAGTTGGACAGGTTCGCTGCCACGGCCGCGACCCCACCCGACCTGCGAGGAGGTCACAAGATGCTGCCCTTCAAGCCAAGATCCGTGCTCCGGGCCCTCTCCACCCTGGCCCTGACGGCCGCACTGACCGCAGCCCCCACCATCGCCAACGCCGACACCGCGACCGCCGCCGACACCGCCACCGCCACCACCAGCAGCGGTTGGAACAACTACTCCTGCAAGCCCTCCGCCGCCCACCCCCGCCCCGTCGTGCTCGTCCACGGCACCTTCGGCAACTCCGTCGACAACTGGCTCGGCTTCGCGCCCTATCTGGTGAGCCGTGGCTACTGCGTCTACTCCTTCGACTACGGCCAGCTCCCCGGAGTACCGGTCTTCTACGGCCTCGGCCCCATCGCGGACTCCGCCCAGCAGCTCTCCGTTTACGTCGACCGCGTCCTGGCCGCCACCGGCGCCGCCAAGACCGACATCGTCGGGCACTCCCAGGGCGGCATGATGCCGCGCTACTACCTCAAATTCCTTGGCGGCGCCGCCAAGGTGAACACCCTCGTCGGCCTCGCCCCCGACAACCACGGCACCACACTCAACGGACTCACCCAACTACTCGCCTACTTCCCCGGCGCCTCCACCACCGTCAACGGCGTCCTGGCGCCAGGGCTCCGCGACCAGATCGCCGGCTCCGACTTCCTCCAGAAGCTCAACGCGGGCGGCGACACCGTGTCCGGCGTCCACTACACGGTGATCGCGACCAGGTACGACGAGGTCGTCACGCCGTACACCTCGCAGTTCCTGTCCGGCTCCGACGTGCACAACGTCGTCCTGCAGAACCTCTGCTCGGCCGACCTGTCGGAGCACGTGGCGATCGGCGTCCTCGACCGCATCGCCTTCCACGAAGCCGCCAACGCCCTCGACCCCGCCCACGCCACCCGCACCGACTGCACGTCCGCGCTCAGTTGACACGCGCCGAACGGCGGCGGCCACCCCGCCGCCGGGAGGCGGTGAGCATCAGCACGGACGCGCCGAGCGCGACGGCCGCGGCACCCCCGACCGCGTACGGCGCCGAGCTGCCGGAGCTGCCGGAGCTGCCGGTCTCGGCGAGGTCCAGCGGGGTCGAGGAGGCCTCCGGCGCGGGGGCGTTGGCGGCGTCGGCAGTGGTGGGGGAGGCCGAGTGGTGGTCGTGCTTGACGGTGGACTTGCTCGCGCCCGCCGCGATCTGGGCGTCGGAAGGGGTGGACGCCGCGGCGGTCGGGGTGGCCGAAGCCTTGGCCGTAGCCGGCACGCTAGCCCGCGCGGACGGGCGAAAGCGCTGCTCGGAGGCCCTGCAGCTGATCCTTGTGCCGCGTCGAATCCGGTGCTGGGCGTTACCTCGGGAGCCCGGCCCACTCTTCGCGGACATGGCAAGGTGTTGGTATGACCGAACCGAGTCAGAGCGACAGCCGCCCCGACGCGCTCCAGCTCATCGACGCCGTCGTCGACCCCGGCACCTGGCACGGCTGGGACGAGCCCGTCACCGCCCTCGGCCTGCCCGAGCCGGACGACGCGAGCTACCGGGCCGACCTGGAGAAGGCCCGCGCCCGCACGGGGCTCGACGAGTCCGTCGTCACCGGGGAAGGGCTCATCCGGGGCCGCCGGGTGGCTGTCGTCGCGGGCGAGTTCCGCTTCCTGGGCGGCTCGATCGGCGTCGCGGCGGGGGAGCGGCTCGTACGGGCCATTGAGCGGGCCACCCGGGAGCGGCTGCCGCTGCTCGCCTCGCCGGCCTCGGGCGGGACCCGTATGCAGGAGGGCACCATCGCCTTCCTCCAGATGGTCAAGGTCGGCGCCGCCATCACCGACCACAAGGCAGCCGGGCTCCCGTACCTGGTCTATCTCCGGCACCCCACCACCGGGGGTGTCCTCGCCTCCTGGGGCTCCCTGGGCCACCTGACCGCCGCCGAGCCGGGCGCGCTGATCGGCTTCCTCGGGCCGCGTGTCCATGAGGCCCTGTACGGCGAGGAGTTCCCGCCCGGCGTCCAGCTCGCGGAGAACCTGCTCGCCAACGGCATCGTCGACGCCGTCCTGCCGGCCGAGCAGCTGGCCGAGGTCGCGGCCCGCGCGCTGCACGTGCTGTGCGGGGAGGACACCGCGGCCGCCGCCCAGCCCGACGCGGCCCCCGGCGGCACCGGGCCCGACGTGCCCACGGCCGAGTCGATCCGGCGCTCCCGGCGCCCCGAACGCCCCGGGCTGCGGGACCTGTTGGCCGTAGCCGCAACCGAGGTCACCCCGCTCAGCGGCACCGGCGCCGGCGAACGCGACCCTGGGCTCGTCCTGGCCCTCGCCCGCTTCGGACCCACCCCCTGCGTCGTCCTGGGCCACGACCGGCGCAACAGCATCCAGCCCGGCGGCCTGCGCGAGGCCCGGCGCGGCATGCGCATCGCCGCCGAGCTGGACCTGCCGCTGCTCACCGTCATCGACACCGCCGGGGCCGCCCTGTCCAAGGAGGCCGAAGAGGGCGGCCTCGCCGGTGAGATCGCCCGCTCCCTCGCCGACCTCGTCACCCTGCCGGCGCCGACCATGTGCCTGTTGCTGGGCCAGGGCGCCGGCGGCGGAGCCCTCGCCCTCCTCCCCGCCGACCGCGTCCTCGCCGCCCGCCACGCCTGGCTCTCCCCGCTCCCGCCCGAGGGCGCCTCCGCGATCCTCTACCGCACCACCGAGCGCGCCTACGAGGTCGCCGACCGCCAGGGCGTCCGCTCCGCCGACCTCCTCGCCCACCACATCATCGACCGGGTCATCGACGAATCCCCCGACGCCGCCGACGCCCCCGGCCCCTTCCTCGCCTCCCTCGCCGAAGCCCTCGGCGTCGAACTCGCCACCCTCCGCGCCCAGGACCCGGCCGCCCGCATGACCGCCCGCCGTGCCCGCTACCGAAACCTCGGACTGTCAGTGCCTGGTGACACCATCGAGGCATGACCATCGATTACTGGGACACGGCTGCGGACACCTTCGACGAGGAGCCGGACCACGGCCTCGGCAGCCCTGAAGTGCGGGCGGCCTGGGCCGCCCGCATGCGGGGATGGCTGCCCGACGGGCCCTCCGATGTGCTCGACCTCGGGTGCGGGACCGGCAGCCTGTCGTTGCTGGCCGCCGAGCAGGGGCACCGGGTGACGGCCGTTGACAGCTCGGCGCGGATGGTCGAGCGGGCGCAGGCCAAGCTGGCCGGGACGGGGGCGCGGGCGCTGGTGGGGGATGCGGCGGAACCACCGGTGGGGGAGGGGCAGTTCGACGTCGTGCTGGTGCGGCACGTGCTGTGGACGCTGCCCGAACCTGCCGAGGCCCTCCGGCGGTGGGCGGGGCTGCTGCGGCGCGGCGGCCGGATGGTGCTGGTCGAGGGACGGTGGGGGGAGAGCGAGCCGGTGGGCATCAGCGCGGACACCCTCGCCGAACTGGCCGCGCCGGTCGCGGAATACATACGGATTGAGCAGTTGGCGTATGACAGCGTGCTGTGGGGGCGCGAGGTCAAGGACGAGCGGTACGTGGCCGTGGTGCGGGTGGCGCCGCCGCGCCGGCATGCGGAGGTCGTCGACATCCACCTGATCCTGCGGCGGGGTGACGAGATCCTACTCGCCCGGCGGGCCAACACCGGCTATGCGGACGGCCTGTTCAACGCGCCCTCCGGCCATGTCGAGGACGGTGAGGACGTGCGCGCGGCCGTGATCCGCGAGGCGTACGAGGAGGTCGGCGTCGCGCTCGACCCGGAGCGGCTCGCCGTGGCGCTGGTGATGCAGCACAAGGCACCGGCGGGCGATCCCCGCATCGGGTGGTTCTTCGAGGCCCGGGTGGAGGAGGGCGACGGCCGGGAGCCGGTCAACCGCGAGCCGGATAAGTGCTCCGAGCTGGGGTGGTTCCCGCTGGAGGCGCTGCCCGACGACATGGTCGCGTACTGCAGGGCCGGAATCGACGCGTACCGGGCGGGGGAGCGGTTCGTGCTGCATCTGCACGAGGTGGGCGACTCGATCGCGTACGACCCGGCCGGATCCGACCGGGCGATACCGCTGCCGGCGGTCAGGGCTCCTGAAAGTGGTCCGGATGGACGCGGTGGTAGCCGCGCCACTCGTACCAGCGGGTGATGCCGAAGCCCAGGAGCAGGGAGATCCCCAGTCCCACCGCGAGCATGATCCAGGCACGCTGGAGGCCGGCGTCGGCACGCGCGTCGAAGTAGATGATCCCGCGCACCCCGCCGCCGATCTGGCGCATGGGCTCGAACCACGCCAGGGTCCGGTAGAACCCGGGCACCGCCTCCAGCGGGATCGTCGCGCCCGCCGAGGGGATGGCCAGCGCGACGAAAAAGAGCATGCTGACGAGCTGCCCCAGGCCACCGAAGACGGCGATGATGGCCTGGGCGCCCATGCCCACGACCGCGCTGGCGCAGATCACGAAGACCCACAGCAGGAACAGGTGCGGCAGGTACAGCCGGATGATCACGGCGGTGGCCAGCACGATGACACTGGAGGTGACCACCGACAGGGCGGCCGACATCACCATCTTGATCACCAGCGTCTGGATCCGGCTGATCAGCTGGGGCGACCGCATCCGCCTCTTGGGCCCGAGCTCGCTGGGGGCATAGCCCAGTGCCGAGTCCACGCCGTTGCTGACGATGTTCGCGCCCAGGAAGCCCGACAGCACCACCAGCAGGGTGATGTAGAAGGCCGAGAGCCCCAGGCCGGTGCGGACCCCGATGGGGTGCCCCGGGGCGGTGGTGAAGGCGACCGGGTCGCTGAGCAGCATGAGCTGGGCGGCACTGGGCTGCGCCCCCACGCTGCGCATCTGCTGGGACAGGTCGGATCCGATGCGCTGCGAGGCGGAGTGCAGGGCCTGCTGCTCGACCGTGGTGGCCAAGGAGGAGGCGAGACTGCCGGCGCCGGGATTCGTCAGCAGCGTCACCTGAGGCCGGCTCACGGCACCGGCACCGGCACCGGCACCGGTATCGGCTGGCTTGGTGGAGGTGATGTTCTGCAGCGACGAGGTGAAGCCGGCGGGGACCTCGATGGCACCGTAGATGCGGTCGGAAGCGAATGCGTCCTGGGCCGCGCCGGGACTCATGATCTTCCATGAGACGCGCTGGGCGGGATCCGGCGCCGTGGCGATGCCCTGGACGAACTGTTCGCCCAGGCGTCCGGTGTCGCGGTTGACCAGTGCGATCGGCAGATGGTGCATCGAGCCCTTGGGGTCGGCGATCGCGCCGGTGTAGACGAGGGCGAGAACGAAGGAGACCAGCGTCACGAGTGCTGCCGGAAAGGCCCACACAGGCCATTTGCCCAGGATCTGTCGCGCCGTGATTCTCGGTGGCCCTTCTTCCCGGGGCTGCTGCTGCGATGACACAGGTACATCCCCGATCTGCCGTGGTGTCCATCCCAGGGTGCATCGGACGGGCTCGACCCGCATCGCGGCGTGGGCCACCGTCAGCAGCCGCTGCCCGCTGCCCGTGTGCCGCACAATGGCTGCGACAAAGGCCCGCCTGCCAGGAGTACCGCCGTGACCCTCCAGATCACCATCGACCCGGCCTCGGCCACCGCGCCGTTCGAGCAGCTACGCTCCCAGGTCGCCGAACAGGCGCGTTCCGGAGCGCTCCCGGTCGGCGACAAGCTGCCGACGGTACGCGGGCTCGCGGAGGAACTGGGTCTGGCGGCGAACACCGTGGCCAAGGCGTACCGCGCCCTGGAGGCCGACGGCGTCATCGAAACGCGTGGCCGCCACGGCACCTTCATCGCCGCCGCCGGTGACGCCGCCGCACGCGAGGCCGCCGCCGCGGCCTCGGCCTACGCCCAGCGCGTGCGGCGGCTCGGCCTTGACCGCGACGCGGCGCGCTCCGCGG
>NZ_RJVR01000032.1 GCF_003999195.1 Streptomyces soli | reverse complement strand
TGAGGCGTCGGCGTCCGGGGCGAGCGGGAGCAGCAGGACGGTGCCGCCGTCGCGGGCGGCGGCGAGGCCGTGCCGGGTACCGGCGAGGTGGGAGGCGGCCGACCACAGGCGCTGACGGTCGGCGGTGGCGTCGGCGTCGCCCTCGATGCGGGCGGCGAGCACGACGTGCGGCACGTCGAGGTCGGCGCCGAGCCGGCCGGCCCGCTCACGCAGCAGCCGCGGGTCCCGCAGCGGCGCGTCGAGCAGGTCGTCGAGCAGCTCGCCCCGGAAGCGCTGCTCGGCCTCCCCTGCGGTGCGGCGGGCGAGCAGTAGCAGGGAGGTGACCATGGCGGCGCGTTCCAGGGTGCGCTGGTCGACGGGGTCGAGGTCGGGATGGCCGTGCAGCACAAGGGCGCCGAGGAGTTCGCCGCCGGCGGTGACGGCGGCGGCCCAGGTGTCCTCATGGCGTACGGCGTGGCCGTCCTCGCGGGAGCGGGCGACGGCGTCCTCCAGTGCGGCGGGCAGCGGCTCCCGGTCGCTGCCCGCGACCTGGACCGTACCGGAGAGGACCTCGGCGACGGCGGCGGCCACGTCATCGACCCCGCCGCCGCGCAGCACGAGCTCGGTGAGGCGGTCGTGGACCTCGGAGGCGCGTTCGAGGACGGCGCTGTGCCTGCGGATGGTCTCGTTGGCGGCGCCCAGCCCGGCGAGAGCGGAGCGGGTTTCGTCCAGGAGGTTCGCGGTGTCGATGGCCACGGCCGCGAGCGAGGCCAAGGAGGCGAGCAGCGCGATCTGTTCCTGCCCGAAGACCCTGGCGCGGCGGTCGGCGGCGAAGAGCACGCCGATCACACCGCTGCCGAGCGCCAGCGGCACGCCGAGGATCGCGACCAGCCCCTCGTCGCTTACGCCGGAGTCGATGGTGCGGGTGTGGGCGAGGCGCTCGTCCTCGAAGTAGCTCTCCGTCGCGTACGGCATCGAGGTCTGCGCCACCAGCCCGCCCAGCCCCGCCCCCAGGTCGAGCCGCAGGCGCTGGAAGCGCGCCGACACCGAGCCCTCGGTGACCCGCATGTATGTGTCGCCGGCCTCGCGGTCGTGCAGCGTGAGGTACGCGACGTCGGTGCCCAGCAGCGACCGGGCCCTGCGCACGATGGCCTGCAGCACGGAGTCGAGGTCCCGCAGCCCCGCCAGGTCCCCGGCCGTGTCGAACAGCGCCGACAGCTCGGCCTCGCGACGCCGCCGACTCTCCAGGTCCGCCCGCACCCGCAGGGCCAGCAGCTTGGCCCGCTCCAGGGCCGCGACCGCCTCCGGCGGGGCGCCGTCCGCGCGGGCGAGCAGCACCGGCCGCTCGTACTCCTCGGCGCGGGCTCCCCGGGCGAGTAGTTCCAGGTAGGGCGCCTCAACGGGTCCGTTCATGGGCTCAAGGCTGCACGGCGGATCAGTGCGCCGTCCATCCTCCGTCCATGGTCAGTGACGCCCCGGTGATGAAGGACGCCTGCGGTCCGCACAGGTACGCCGTCAGCTCCGCCACCTCCTCGGGCTCCACCAGCCGCTTCACCGCGGAGTCGGCCAGCATGATCTCCGCGACGACCCGCTCCGGGTCGATGCCGTGGGCGGCGGCCTGGTCGGCGATCTGCCGCTCGACCAGCGGAGTGCGTACGTAGCCGGGGCAGACGCAGTTCGAGGTGACGCCGTGGGACGCGCCTTCGAGGGCGGCGGTCTTGGAGAGCCCTTCGAGGCCATGCTTGGCGGCGACGTACGCGCTCTTGTACGGCGACGCGCGCAGCCCGTGAACGGACGAGATGTTGACGATCCGGCCCCAGCCCTGCGCGTACATGTGCGGCAGCGCGCCCCGGATCAGGCGGAAGGGCGCTTCGAGCATCACGCGGAGCACGGTGGAGAAGACCTCGGGCGGGAAGTCCTCGATGGGGCGCACGAGTTGCAGCCCAGCGTTGTTGACCAGGATGTCGGTGCCGGCGGCGGCCTGCTCGGCGGCGTCGAGGTCCGTCAGATCCAGGACCACCGGCTCCACGGCCGCTTCCTCCGCGAGCGCCGCCAGCCCCTCGGCGTCCCGGTCCACGGCCCGTACCTTCGCCCCGGCGGCCGCCAGCCGCAGCGCGCAGGCCCGGCCGATGCCCCCGGCAGCCCCGGTGACCATTGCGGTGCGGCCGTTCAGTGTCATACGGCCCAGGCTAGACGCGGCGCCGGGCACGGCCCCATGTGGCCCCGCCATACAGTCCCGCTGCCCGGCATGTCCCCCGGCCCCTTACTCCACCGCCGGCGGCCCGGCGGGCTCGAACCACGGCAGACCATCCGCCAGCGCGTGCTTCACCCTCAGCCGCCCGAACCCGTCCAACTCCGGCAACGCGTCCAGGGCGAACCACGCGACCTCCAGCGACTCGTCGTCCGCCACCCGCGCCTCGCCGCCCACAGCCCTGCATCGGAAGCTGATGTCCACGTACTGCACGCGGTCCCCGTTCGGGTACTGCACCGGCCTCAGCGTCTGCACGAGCACGATCCGCTCCGCCACCGCCTGCACCCCGGTCTCCTCCAAAACCTCCCGCACGGCCGTCTCTGCAGGCTGCTCACCCGGCTCCCCGATCCCTCCGATCAAGGCCCACCGCCCGGTGTCCACCCGGCGGTTCAGCAGGATCCGGTCATCGTCGTCGAACACGATCGCGGTGACCCCCGGAAGGAACAGCTCCCGCTGTCCGATCGAGGCCCTCAGCTCACGAATGAAGTCGGGAGTCGGCATACGCCTGAGCGTAGCGGTCGGTACCGCCTGCGCCCGGGCGCGTTCTGTTCGTGGCTGGGTCGGGACCCCCACCCAGCCGCCAGGCTGGGGGAGGGTCTGGGGGCTGGCCCGCCAGCGGGGTCCAGGGGCGGAGCCCCTGGTTTCGGGAAGGGGCGGGGTGGGGGACAACCCCCGGCCGTGTGCGGGCGCGGCGCCGGCCCGAGGGACAACCTGGCGCACCCGGTGCAGGCGGCACCGCCGCACCGTGCGACGTATCCACAACACGCCACCCCAGCAGTTACGGTGAGCCCGGGACGGGGGCTCGGCAGGGGGGTCGGGGGGATGGACGACACGGGAATCGGCGAGGCCGACAGGCGGGGGCGGGACGGCCTGACGGATGCGCTGGGCGTGGTGGTGCTGGTGTGCTCCGCGTCGTGGGCGCTGATCGCGGCGGCGGGGCGCAGCGCGCGACCGGAGGGCGTGCTGCTGGCGGTGCTCGCGGTGGCGGCCGGGTACGCGGCAGGGCGGATCGGGGGGTCGCTGCTGCCGGTGGCCGCTCCGGCGTTGACGGCGCTCGCGGTGGTCGGGCTGGCCGTGGCGTTGCCGGGGCGGCTGGAGGGCGGCTCGCATACGCCGCCGCTGGGGTACGCGAACGCGGATGCCGCGCTGCTCGTCCTGGCCACGGGCGCCGCGTGCTGCGCCGCCTGGGCGGCCGGGTCTCCTGCGTTGCGGCTGGGGCTGCGGCTGCTGGGCGCGGGGGCGGCGGTGCTGGCCCTGGCGATCGGTTCGGCGGCGGGTTTCGCCGCGTCGGTCGGGGTGGTGCTGTGCTCGCTGGCGGCTGCCCGTACGCCCAGGGTGCTCGGCCTCGCCGGGCTGGCGCTGGCGACGGCCGTGGCGGTCGGGGGTACGTACGCGATGGCCGTGGACGCTTTGCCGTCCGGGCTGTCGGCCTCGGTGTCGGGGCAGCTGACGCCGGGGCGGGTGGCGCTGTGGCGGGAGGCGGTCCGTCTCGCCGAGGGGCATCCGTTGCGCGGGGTGGGGCCGGGACAGTTCGCCGAGGTCAGCCAGGCGGAGCCGGTCACGACGGCCGGCGCGGTGGGCCCCGCCGGGACACTGCGTTCGGCGCCGCTGCAGCTTGCCGCCGAGGAGGGCATTCCGGGGGTGGTGCTGCTCGCGGCCGCGTACGCCTGGGTCCTGTGGGCGCTGCGCCGGTCCCCGCGCCCGACCCCGGTCGTGCTGACCGCGGGCGCTGCCCTGACCGGCCTGGCCCTGCAGGCTTCCGTCGACCACATCCTCGGTTTCTCCGCCGTCACGGCGGTCACGGGCCTGCTGGCCGGTCTGGCCACCGCCCGCCCGGACCGTACCGAACACCCCTAAGGACCGGCCCTTGCCCCGGCACCGGGAGGCGACCAGACATTGGTGAATCGATTCGACGAATCGATTCGACACTGCACGACGGGAGCCGCATGACCACCATCAAGGACGTCGCCGAGCGCGCGGGCGTCGCGCCGAGCACCGTGTCGTACGTCCTGAGCGGCTCACGCAAGATCTCGGAGGACACCAGCCAGGCGGTCCAGCGGGCGATCGACGAGCTGGGCTACCACCCGCGCGCGAGCGCCCGCACCGCCGAGCCGGACCGCGGCCCGGGCAAGACCGTACGCGACGGCTCGGTCATCGAGCTTACCGCCGGCGAACTCGCTCTGCGGGTCGACACCGCCACCCCCTGGAGGCTGGACTTCACCGCCGCCGGCCGCCTCCTGACCTCCATCGGCGAGCGCGGCACCGGCTACGCGACCGATGCGGACGACCGGCACTTCATGATCGGGCAACTCACCCTCGGGGTGCATGAGTTGATCTACGGCCTGGGTGAGAGATTCACCCCGTTCGTGAAGAACGGCCAGACCGTCGACATCTGGCAGGCGGACGGCGGCACCAGCAGCGAGCAGGCGTACAAGAACATCCCGTTCCACCTCACCAACCGCGGCTACGGCGTCTTCGTCAACCACCCCGGCAAGGTCTCGTACGAGATCGGCACCGAGGCGGTCGGCCAAGTGCAGTTCAGCGTCGAGGACCAGTCTCTCGAGTACTTCGTGATCTACGCCCCGACCCCGAAGGAGATCCTGGACCGCTACACGGCGCTCACCGGCCGCCCGGCGCTGCCGCCCGCGTGGTCCTTCGGCTTGTGGCTGTCCACGTCCTTCACCACCGACGACGACGAGGCGACCGTCAACCGCTTCGTGCAGGGCATGACGGACCGTGAGATCCCGCTCAGCGTCTTCCACTTCGACTGCTTCTGGATGCGCGAGCACCAGTGGAGCGACTTCGTCTGGGACCCGGACGTCTTCCCCGCCCCGGAGGGGATGCTGACCAGGCTGAAGGCGCAGGGGCTGAGGATCTGCGCCTGGATCAATTAGGAGCGGAGTTTGAGACAGGCGCGGATCGCCTTTACCGCGCCTTCCGCGTCGTCCACCGTGACGGTGAAGTGACGTCCGTTGCCCAGGTCCACCACCAGGCCCGGGCCACGGCGCACCACCACCGCCGTCCCCTTCTCCGGTCGCCAGCGATACCCCCAACCGCCCCAGGCGCGCGGGCTCACCAGGGGGGCGAAGTGCACGCCGCTCACCTCGGCGATGGGGATGCGGCGGCGCGGCACGCCCATATGGCCGCAGCGCACCTCCACCGCGTCGTGGTCCACCCATACGCGTACGTGGGTGAACGCGATCGTCCCGAAGATCACCAGCAGCCCGACCGCGATGCATCCCACGACCGCCATCACCAGCGGCGCCATTCCCGTGGTGTACGAGCTGTCCACGGCCAGCTCGACCCCCAGCGCCACGCAGGCCGCTCCGGCCGCTGCCAAAAGCCACTGAAGGCGATTGCTGGCGTGGCCCGTCCACACGTGGGCTGTGCGCGCCTCATCACTGTGCGCGTCCGTCATGACCGCAGCCTACCTATGCGGGGCCACGTTGGCAGTCCCTACGCCACCGGCACGTCCGACGCCCGCAGCGCCCGGCCCTCCGCATACCGGTCCGCCTCCGGCGGAAGCGCCGACTCCCGGCCGCCCAGGATCACCGTCAGTCCCCCTGTCTGCTCCGCCTCCGGCGCCGGTTCCGCCCCGATCCGGCGCAGCGCCTGCGCCGCGACAGCCCCGGCCGAGCCGTACAGGGTGAGCTCGGCTCCGCCATTCGGCCGTACGGCGGCCCGGATCCGCTCTGCGACCAGCTCGTAGTGCGTACAGCCCAGCACGACCGCCCGCACGTCCTGCGGCGTCAGCGCCGCCGCCGCCGCGACCGCCGCCTCGATCGCCGCGTCATCCGCGTACTGCACCGCGTCCGCCAGTCCCGGGCACGGCACCTCCGTGACGTGGGCACCCCCGGCGAACTCCGCGATCAACCCGCGCTGATACACGCTCCCCGTCGTCGCCGGCGTCGCCCAGATCGCGACCGCCCCACCCGTCGCCGCCGCCGGCTTGATCGCCGGCACGGTCCCGATGACCGGCACCCCCGGCTCGAGCTCGGCGCGCAGCGCGGGCAGCGCATGCACCGACGCCGTATTGCAGGCCACGATCAGCGCGTCCGGCCGATGCGCCATCGCCGCGCGCACACACGCCAGCGACCGCGCCGTCACATCCTCCGGCGTCCGCGGCCCCCACGGCAGCCCCTCCGGATCCGACGACAGCACCAAATCAGCGTCCGGCCTCAACCGCCGAAGCGCCGCCGCCGCCGCGAGCAGCCCGATTCCGGAGTCCATCAGCGCAATCTTCACCGGCGCAACTTTACGCGACCGCACCCCCTGGCCCGTGGTGCGTTGCGCGACCCAGGTTCCCCGGCAGGGCTTGTCCGGGCCGAAACGAGGGGCAACCGGCGCACCAAGAATGCGGCGCCGGGAGGTGGAAAAAGGACCCCCTCCGAGACCACCCACCGGGCGCAAGCCGTCGAACCGACCGGAGGGGACGGTGTCGGGGTGGGTCCGTAGAGACATCAAAGCGACGCAGAACGCCCGGTTCCGAGCGAGCGAGGAACAGGGCGGCCGAGGCTGGCCGTCTCCTAGGACCCAGCCCGGCGGCGGCCCCGACCCGACCACCCGGCAGACGCGCAAGAGCCCGCACCCAACGGTCCCGGGCCATTCGGGCGGGGGTGAGGGAAAAAGCCCCGGGCAACCACCGCCCATGGGGCGGAAAACGCGGCGCCGAATGCGGAAGACTGCGGGACGTGACGGTACTGATGTGGGTCGCGGTCGTATCCCTGGCAGCGTGGACGTGGCTGACGCTGGGCCAGGGCTTCTTCTGGCGGACGGACACACGGCTGCCGCCGCCCGGCGAAGTCGGCACGTGGCCGGCGGTAGCGGTCGTGATCCCGGCACGGGACGAGGCGGAGGTACTGCCGGTGAGCCTGCCGTCCGTCCTGGGACAGGCCTACGAGGGCCGGGCCGAGGTGTTCCTCGTGGACGACGGAAGCTCCGACGGCACGGGGGACATCGCCCGGGCCCTCGCGGAGCGGACCGGCGGCCTGGCGCTGACGGTGACCTCCCCGGGGGCGCCGCCCCCGGGGTGGACGGGGAAGCTGTGGGCGGTACGCCATGGCATCGCGCTCGCCGCGGAACGCACGGACGCGGAGTATCTGCTGCTCACGGACGCGGACATCGCGCATGAGCCGGACTCGCTGCGCGAACTGGTGTCGGCGGCGCGGGCGGGCGGCCTGGACATGGTGTCGCTGATGGCGCGGCTGCGCGTCGTGACGGGATGGGAACGGCTGATCGTTCCGGCGTTCGTGTACTTCTTCGCGCAGCTGTATCCCTTCCGGTGGGTGAACCGCCCCCGCGCCCGCACCGCCGCCGCGGCGGGCGGCTGCGTGCTGATCCGCCGGGACGCCGTGGAACGGGCGGGCGTGCCGGAGGCGATCCGGCACGCGGTGATCGACGACGTCGCGCTGGCCCGGGCGGTGAAGCGCAGCGGCGGCCGCATCTGGCTGGGGCTGGCGGACCGGGTGGACAGTGTGCGGCCGTATCCGGGGCTGGCGGAGCTGTGGCGGATGGTGTCGCGGAGCGCGTACGCGCAGCTGAGGCACAGTCCCTCGCTGCTGGCGGGGACGGTGGTGGGGCTGGCGTGCATCTATCTGGTGCCGCCGGTGGCGGCGGTCGCCGGGGCGCTGACCGGGTCGTGGTGGGCGTGCGCGGCGGGGGCGGCCGCGTGGGGGCTGATGGCGGGGACGTACGGGCCGATGCTGCGCTACTACCGCCAGCCGGTGTGGTGGGCGCCGCTGCTGCCGCTGACGGCGTCCCTGTATCTGCTGATGACGGTGGACTCGGCGGTGCAGCACTACCGGGGCCGGGGCGCGGCGTGGAAGGGCCGCACCTACGCACGCCCCGGCGCGGACGCCGACGCGTCCGCATAGGCCCCGGCGCAGGCCTCGGCATAGGCCGCCGCGAGGCGCGCGCCGACCGCCGCTGTGCCGAAGCGGCG
>NZ_RJVR01000131.1 GCF_003999195.1 Streptomyces soli | reverse complement strand
GGCGCGGGCCCGGCGGGCGGCGTCGGCGGCGGCCGCGGCGAGCGCGTGGGCGTTGCGCAGAGCGGCGTCGTCGGGGACGGCAGCCAGTTCGGCGTCCAGGGTGCGGCGGCGGTGCGCCAGCGCGGCGCTTTCGGTCCGCAGGTGCTCCGCCTTCGCCTCCAAGGCGTCGAGTTCGGTGCGCAGCGCGGCGATACGGGACCGGCGCGCCTCTTCGCGGGCGCCCTCGCCGAGGTATTCGGCGGCCGCTTTGGCCCACTTGCCGGTCAGCGCGCCGACGCGGAAGCGACCGTCGGCCGCGACCCAGGTGTCGCCCGGGTGGTGGCTGTCCGGGCCGAAGCCGATTGCGGCCAGCAGCCGGTCCACCGCTTCCTCGCCGACTGCGGCGGCCTGTGGGTCGCCGTGGTCGACGGCCGGGCGCAGTACGTCGGCGAGCGCGGCTTCGATCACTCCGACGCTGCGTGCCGGAGTGAGCAGCACATCGTACCCATCCCGGTCTAGGGCGGTGCCGTCGGGGCGTACCCAGGCGTCCAGTAGCCCGGCGGCCTCCAGCGCCGCCTCCAAGCCAGCCCGTTCAGCGGCGCCAAGGTGGTCGCGGAAGTCGACCAGCCGCCACAGGGGCGCGCCGGGCACCTGGTCGCGCACGCCGGGGGTGCGCGTGTACGGGGCCTGCGGCCCGCGCTGACCGCCGGCTTCGAGGGCCGCCAGTTCCTCGCGTGCGGTGGCGTGCCGCTCATCCAGCCCAGCATGACGTTGCGTCAGCAATGCTGCTGCGTCGGCCAGTTCCGAGCCCTGCGTGCGGTGGGCGGCAGCCGCCTGCTCCCGGGCCGGGTACGGGCCGTCCAGCCGGGTCACCCACTCCTGGAGTTCGTCGAGCAGGCCCACCGGGTCGGCGGGCCGCAGCTCGATACAGCCGTCGAGATGCGCACGGACCAGCCCGGTCAGTTCCTGCCCGGCGGCGGACACCGCGTCTTGAGTCTGCGCCACCCGCCCGGCGGTGTGGGTGACCTCCGTCTCCGCCTCTTCGAGCCGCCGGGCGGCCGCCTGCCGCTCCGCCGCCGCCCGCTCTGCGCACGCCGCCAGTTCCTCGACATGCGCGACGGCCCGCCGACCCCGGTCCAGGGAGCCCTCGGCCGCGCGCCGCAGTTCCGCCTCCGGCGCCCGTACAGCGCCCCGCTCTGTGGGTTCTGCTGGTTCCACGGGCCTTACGTGCGCGGCCCCGGCCGCCTGCCGTTCCCGGCCCAGCGTCTCAGCCAGCCGCGCCTCGGCCGCCCTCAGCCGGCTTTCCGCCCCGCGCAGCCTGCGCAGGGCCCGGGTGTGCAGTCGTGCCGCCTGGTCGCGGTCCTCCTCGCTGCGGCCCTGCTCGGCCGCCGTACGCGCCGCGTCGGAAGCCGCCCGCTCCAGCTCCCGCGCGCTGCGCATTTCGGGTCCTTCCCGAAGTGCGGCGTCGTGGGCCTTCAGCCGGGCCGCGGTCTCCTCCAGCTCGGCGAGCCGAGTCCCGGCCGCGTCCCGGTCCTCCTCGGCCTGCTGCCGCTGGGCCTGCGCCTGTGCAAGGTCGCGCTGGAGGTGCTCGTAGCGGGCGTGTTCGCTGCGCGGGAGGCGGGCCCGGCGTCGGGAGGCCACCGCCGCGTAACGGCGGTAGTGGTCCAGGAAGCCGGTGGCCGCCCGCTCGGCCTCGGCCGCCGCCCGCAGTTCGTCCTTCTCCTCGTCCAGCGACCGGAAGGCCTCGGCCACATCGGCGATCACCGCCTGGTCCATCGGCGGCAGCGCCTCCGTCAGGGCCCGGGACAGCGCCGCCTCGTTGGGCCGCTTCGACAGCTGGGGCTGGCGCAGCTGGATCAGCAAGTCCACCAGAGCCGCGTACCGCTGTTCACCCAGGCCGAACAGTGCTTCGTCGACGGCCCTGCGGTACGCCTTCGCCTGGTCGTACACCATGCCCCGCCCGGCGACCGCCTCCGCCAGCCGGTCCCGGGACAGCGCGGTGCCGGTCGCGTCGAGCAGGCTCAGCTCCTGGCCGATCCGCTGGTCGGTGACGGCGTACCAGTGGCGGGCGATGCCGCGCCCGGAGACCGCTTTGAGTCCGCAGGCCAGCGTACGGAAGTGGGACCGGCCGGTGGCCGGGTCCAGGCGCCCGAACTCGATCCAGGCGTAGCCGAGCCGTTCGGAGTGCGGATGCTCCCCGCCCAGCAGCAGATTCCACTCCATCCGCTTGTTCGGGTCGCCGTCGGGCTCCACCCGGCGCGCCGACAGGTCGCCGTCCAGCAGGAAGGGGAGGGTGAGGGCGAGCACCTTGGACTTGCCGGTGCCGTTGTTGCCGCGCAGCAGGAGCCGGCCGTCGCGGAACCAAAACTCCTCGACGTCGTAGTAGAAGAGGTCGACGAGCCCAATGCGCAGCGGCCGCCAGCGACCGGGCGAGGGGACGGGGAGTGCGGTCGTCAACGCGAGGCCGCCTTTCGCTGTGCTTCCGACGTACGGATGACGGGCTCGCCGACTGCGTATCTGGCCAGTGCCGGGAGCGGGACGGCAGCGCCGTCCGCGGTGCGGGTGACCAGCCGAAGCGCCGTGAGTTTCGCCAGCGCCTGTTCGACCAGTTCGGCCTCGGCCCCCGGTTCCCGGGCCGACTTCGACCAGAATCCGCCGTGTTCGACGGTTAGTTCACGCACCCGGTTTTCAAGCTCCGCCCGGTCCACCGGGCCCTGGGCCGCAGCGAGGTGCTCGGCGAGCAGCAGGGTGACATGGCCATGGGTGCCGGACTCCGGCATGCGCACGTCGGTGAGGTCGTCGAGTGGGTCGACCATGGCGATGCCCTCGGCCCGCACCTCCGCCACAAGCCCGGTCAGCTCGTTGATGCGGGCCGTGATGAAGCTGCGCTGGCGGGTGAGGTAGACCAGCTCGGCGTCGGTCAGCTCGTCGTAGTAGAGCACCGGATCGTCCAGCAGCCGGCGGGTCAGTTTCCAACGGATGGCGCGGAACCGCAGCTCGTCGCTGTCGAGTTCGGCCTCGGCGGTGAGTGCGGCGAGCCGTTCCTCGAATCCCTGCAAGCGGATCATCGACGGGCCGTGGCGCGCCGCGAGGAGTCCGGCCATGACCCGTCGCTCCACGTCATAGAGCACATCACCGGCACCGCTCACGTATGCGTCCTCGTCACCCGCCACCCGGCGCAGCACCCCGAGCCGCAGCAGCAACCGGACCACGGCCGCGAGGTCCAAGCGCTCGTCGCGGCGCTCCAGGGTGAAGGCGATCCCGGCCGCCTCCAGATGCGGGTCGCCGGCATCCATCACCACCTGCTCGGCGAGCCGCCCCAGGGCGATCTGCGCCTCGCCGCGCTCCAGCGCCGCCAAGGCCAGGCAGAGCAGTACGTAGCGCCGCCGGGTGAACGGCACGGCGGCGCGGGAGGCCTCACGGGCCGGATGGGTGGGGTCGGCGAGGGTGCCGGGCGTTCTGCGCAGCCGGGCCGATTCCGCGTCGACCTGCAACGGCCACCCGGTGTTGCGGTCGAACCACTCGCGCAGCTCGTCCGCGTGTCGCCGCACCAGACGGAACTCATCGCCGTGCGGGCCTCCGGCCAGCAGCAGCGGTTCCTTCAGCAGGGCCCGCCCTGCCCGCTGGAGGTCGGCCGCGTGTCGCCCGTCCAGCACCTCGGGCCGGGGCGTGCTCATCTGGCGCCCTCCGTGAGATCCACGATCTCCACCAGGTGATCGGGCCCCCGGAACACCCCGCCCGGGGTGTGGATCCGAGCCGTCGTATCGTCCCGCAGAGCCGTCAGCCGGATCTCCATGGAGCCGTCGTTGCTGGTCGCCACGGTCTGCCGGGTTCCGGGCCTCCAGGTGGCGAGCGCGTCGCCGAGCAGTTGGAGGAAAAGACCGAAGGCAAGCGGGTCCAGCTCGCCGAACTGGGACAGCCTCATCTCCCCGCCCGTCGCCAGCCGCGCTCGGGCCGCCGCGATCTCCTCGGCCTGCTTGGCGGCGATTTCCTCGAGGCGCCGCCTGGCTCCTGACCGGTCCTCCACGCGGCGGCCCTTGCCGCGCCGCTCGTAGCTGCCGGTCCGGCGCAGCTGCGGACTGATCCGCAGCGACTCGGCCTCAGCCCACGGCGTGGCGGCACTCACCGGTCGGATCGCCCGCTGCTCCAGCGTGTCGGCGTCGACCGTGAGGTGGCGGGAGACATAGAGCCCGAACGCGGTCCGCCACAGCCGGTGCCGTGTATCGTCGTCAGGCGCCTCGGCGAACCAGCGGGCCAGCGTGCGGAAGTCTGCGGAACGGTCCGAACGCCCGGACCGCCGCTCGTTCAGCGACCGTACGACCGCCAGAAGCTGTCTGATCGCGCCGAGCGCCTGCCCGCGCAGCAGCCGCGCCTGCGCCTGACGGCTGTCACCGGACACGAACCACGCCGTCAGCCCCGACCAGCGGCCGGCCCACCGCTCGTACGCCCGCACCTCGGCATCCTCCGCCTCGTCGGGAGAGGCGTCGGCCGCCTCGCGGCGGGCCGCCAGCCGCAGCAGCGGCAGGACCCCGTCACCCCCGTCCTGCCCCTCCTCCAGCGCCGTGATGAGCTGGGCGATCCGGCCGCCGAGGGTGATGAGGTCCTGGATGAACCGCTCCAGGTACTGGATCAGCCGGTCCTTGTAGGCGAGGAACGCCTCGACCTCCACGTCGTGCAGGTCGATGGTGCGCTGCAAGGACCCCATGAACGCCCTCGCGTTCTCCGCCAGCGCCGTGAACCTGCTGGTCAGCGCGTCCAGTGCGAGATGTACCTTGGCCGGGTCGGGGTCGTCCTCGGCGGCGAAGACCAGCAGCGCCCGCAGCTGCGTGACGATGTCGTGCAGCGCCACCGCCTGGAGTGCGCCGCGTCTGCCGAGCGCGTCGTCGTACGCGGCCAGCGCCTCCTCGGCGGCCTCCCCCGCCCGGGTGAGCTGATAGATGAACCGCTTGCGATAGAAGTCCTCCACGGCCGTGACCCGGGCCGTGTCCGGATCGGCCCGCAAGTTGCCCCACTCGACAAGACTGTCCAGCGCTTTCACCACCGCGTCCGGCTCCGCAGGCCGGTCCACGGCGGGCAGCGCCGCGTGCACGTCCTCTGGCCGCAGATGCACCGCGAAACGCTCCTTGGCCACCAAGAACGCGCGCATCACCTGCCGATAGAGCGCCGAGTTGGGAACGGTGAGGTGAGCGAACGGAGCGTATCCACCGCGATTGGCATCGACTGGTATCAGCTTCATCGCCTCGTATTGTCCCCGACGTACGCCGTCCTTGGGCAGAAATTCCGGACCATGGTCCGCTCCCTCGGCGCGCAGCTGAGCTACGCGCCCACGGAATCTTACGCCTGCACCGATCCCGCAATTCGCTGCCATGGTGGTCGCCGTTCGCCCCGATATCCCAAGGTGCACAGGGAGACCACGACGGCACCCTCCCGGAGCACCGGATACCGTCTCAGCCGCCCGTTTTGACACGGGCATGAACACGGGCCGACCGCTCGCGAAATACACCGGCGGGCCCTTGTCAGACCCCGCGTTGCGAGATCCGGTAGCGATCTCCGCAAGCAACTCCCTGATCATTTTCCTCCCTCAGCTGCGACGTCAGACCCGTCGGGCCCAACCCGCCACCGGCGCCTGGCAACATGCCGAAGACCACAACCTGGCCGCCACCGCACCCCGGCCCCGCCCGCACCCGCTGCTCCTACACACCGGCGGCGAGAACAATGAGGTCGCCGATCCCGGCAGTCCCTTCCCCGCACTGCTCGCAGGTGCATGCGGGCGAGCCGGCGGGCGGTGTCCTCGGAGGACTTCCGGGCCATGACGCACATCATCCGGGCCGTGTGGCGGTCGCTGCGTTGATGAGGTTCATCCGGCCGCCGGTGGCGCCGATGACCGGGTGTTCGACGTACTCGGATGTCGATGAGGTCTTCCAGATCCAGCGGCCGGCGAACCAGGCGGTCCAGGTCGTAGAAGATGACCCCGTCGATGACGCGGCGCCGCCAGCTCGCGCTCGCCGCCGACCGGGCGCTCAGCGGGAGCGTGATGGCACCGTCCGTGCCGCAGCGGTCCCGCCGAGCTCCCTCACCTTTCGGATGCGTGGGGGCCCCTGCCTGAGTGGCCGGGTCGCTCCATGGTGCGTACAGGTGCGGGGCCGGGATGCCCGGCCCCGCACCGGGATCAGCTACAGGTGTAGTTGGGTTTGAGAGTGAAGTCGGACGTGGTCGTCTTCAACTTGGCGATCTTGACCGATCTGGTCTGACCCGAATCCGCGGGTAGTGGCCGACGGTCGGTCAGGTTGTGGCCTGTCTGGCCGTCAGGTCCGTTGAGGGGATGGTGGGCAGGGGTGTGGCC